>MPMQ01000191.1 GCA_002238585.1 Kistimonas sp. bin40
AAGTGCTGCCATTGGGAATCGACTTCCCGCCCCATTTGACGTAGTGGGTGGGCCCCTGTACCTCCAGGTAATACAGGCGCTTCGTTCCGTCTTGTGCCTTGTGTTCTACCGTCATATCCACCGGGGGCAGCTGTGCATCGTGCACTGACAAACCCTGTTCTTCCTGAACTCTCAATGCCGCCTGAGAACGGAGCAGCCCGGCAAGTCTGTGCTGGATTCTGGACGGACAGCCCTCGGCATAGCCAGACGCGTCGAGCGATAAATCAGAGCCCAGATCGAGCCCGGCTGTGTGTTGTAGAAATTGAAGAACCAAGCCTGCCTGGTTTCGGATCCTCCCGGCCAACTGCCCGTCACTCGACGAGGCATCGACGTAGATTCTGCGAACAAGACGGCTCAGCGTCCCGGCAAGCTGCTGTCCTTCCTTGTCAAGAGAGCCAGTATCAAGCTGCCTGCCAATGGCTACTGTCAGAGCCCAGACCAGCTTGCACTTATGTGATTCATCAAGATCGTTCCCTTCAAGCGATGCGAAGAAGTCTTCAAACAATGCCGGGCACTCCTGGGTAATCACTCCCATATTGCCCAGTGCCCACAGGCTGTTACTGATCTCCTGGGCGTTGAAATACGCAGCCTGCCTCGGTATTTCATTCACCAGTCTGGTCACCACCGTTTCCAGCTCGTCAGGCTGCACCCGCTTTTCGACCAGCCTGGCCAGTCCCCATAGACTGTTACTGATATTCTGGGCTTTGAAATCCCTGGCCCGCTCCGGAATTGTCTTCAGCAGCTCATTGAGTCCCAGGTCCCGCCAGTCAAGCTGCACCTGATTTTCGACCAGCCGGGCCAGTGCCCACAGGCTGCTGCTGATCTCCTGGGCTTTGAAATACTCAGCCTGCCCCGGAATGCTCTTCAGCAACTCATTGAGTCCCTCTTCCAGCCTGTCAGGCTGCACCTGCTTTGCGACCAGCCTGGCCAGTGCCCACAGGCTGTTACTGATATTCTGGGCCTTGAAATTCGCAGCCTGCCCCGGAATGCTCTTCAGCAGCGCATTGAGTCCCACTTCCAGCTCGTCAGGCTCCACCTGATTTTCGACCAGCCTGGCCAGTGCCCACAGGCTGTTGCTGATCTCCTGGGCTTTGAAATACTCAGCCTGCCCCGGAATACTCTTCAGCAGCGCATTGAGTCCCACTTCCAGCCTGTCAGGCTGCACCTGATTTCCGACCAGCCTGGCCAGTCCCCACAGGCTGTTGCTGATGTTCTGGGCTTTGAAATCCGCGCCCCGCCCCGGTAGCTCATTCACCAGCCTGGTCACCGCTTGTTCCTGCCCGACAGGCCGCACACCCTGTTCTGCCAGTTTGCCAAGTCCCCACACAATCGCAGCGATGTTCTGTAG
>MPMQ01000192.1 GCA_002238585.1 Kistimonas sp. bin40
CAATCATGAGGAGATAGTCTCCGTTGGCTGAGGCAATGGCACGATTGCGGCTCATGGACAGGCGGAAACCAGCATCCTCCTGCCAGCTGTGCAGAAGTGGCACCGGATAGTCCGTCTGCATTTGGGCGATCATGTCTCCGGTATCCTGGCGCGAGCCATCATCGGCAACAATGACTTCATCAGGCAAGCAGCTTTGGCGTTTTACGCTGTCGAGCACTGCTTTGAGTGCTTCCTTCCAGTTGTATGTGGTGATGAGCAGGCTGGTCTTCATAGTCTTGCGTCTTTGTGAGAAAGGCGAAATCGTTCGACTTGTTTCAAAGTCGTTGAACGCCCGCCCGGAAAATCCGTGTTATCCGGAACAAATCAATGCGTACGGCCGCACGGGGATACAGATGCACCTGCAGAGCGCGGGCTTTGACTGCCCGAAGAAGGCGGCTGGGTCGCACAATCAAACCTGTCGATCCCATCGCCATAACGCATGCCACTGTGGGTACTTGGGTGTCCACCATGGTGTGACCGCGATTTGTAGCCTCTCCGGAGTCTGCCGCATGGTACAGGTGATCATCCGTGCCGGTAAACCACCAGGCTCTGGCAATCTGTCCACGCGCTTGTCATGGCCGGCGGTCTCTTGCCTTCTGTTCCTTCGGCTCTGTTGTTTGCAAGGGCATGACCTTCCGGTGCAGCAGCATAACCCTGCGGATTCCCTTTCCAAAAAGTGGGTAGCACTGCATAGGCTGCCGGGCGCCGCTGTGCGCCAGAAACCGGAAAGAGGGCAGGTCAGGACGGGGGGATTTGCGATCCTGATGGTGATGCGGGCCGCCGGTGAAGATACATAATCACAACAATTGAACTCTTTCGCCATTGCTGGTCTCTGCTAGCTTTGCTGACCAGCTCCATGTGGTTGTCAAAGCCGATGCCTGCGAGTCAGGGCCGGGGAACGTCGATTCTCCAGGCTGTAGCAAACTTACCTGAGAGGGGGCGTTTGGCTGTTGTTATGCTATGCAGAATCGCGCTGTGTTTTGCCATTGGCGTTGCTGTGGTTGCGCTGTTCAATACATTGCCCCATCCGGGCTGGCCTCTGGCCTGCGCTGCCGTCCTGTTGGCCCCGGCGTCCTGCCTGAACGCTGTGCATTACGGTTGGCTGGTGCAGATTTTATGGCTTCTGGCTGCCTTGATGCTGGGCATATGGCATGCCAGTAGCAGTGGCCTGGCACGTCAGGGGAGCTGGCTTGCGGAGTCCCTGGCGGCGCAAGACGTGACTGTGACCGGACGTGTGGTTGATTTGCCCTGGGCGCGCCACGAACGTACCCGTTTTCTGCTGGATGTTGGAGCAGCGGAGCACGCGCAGAATCCAGTTGTCGGACGTCTGTCGCTG
>MPMQ01000193.1 GCA_002238585.1 Kistimonas sp. bin40
GTGGCTGGGGATCTGCGTCAGCCGGGATGGCCGTACGACCGGCTCCCGCGTACCGGAGGGCCGGGCACCAGGGTAACGGAAGCTGTCAAGCGGGCGGCAAGCGGGATTCTTCGACGGCCGTCAGTGTGACGGGGCGGTGGGTGCGCAGCAAGGCAGAAGGCTCCAGGCTTGTACCCGTCTGCAGTTGTCATCTACTACCAGAACACGCCCATCAGTACTGAAAAACAGCTGCAATGCATAACCGTACCAGGAAAGGTGGTCCGGGCATTCCTTGCCCAGGGCGACAATCTGCACCTGCTTTTGCCAGCCGTGACGGGAAGGGCTCCAGATCGCAACGCCTATGTGCCGGTTCTGATTTCGGAGGAATCTGTGCTGTTCTGCGTCGTTGTCGCCCTCGGCGCAGCTGTCATCATCGTCGTTGTACAAGCTTGTCTCCCTTGAGTCGCTGCAGCTACTTTTCGGATCTGGCTGCAGTATGCTTGCCACAGCCAGCTGCCCGTGGCTATTGAACGCCATGTCCTGAAAATCATTGGATTTGACGGGTTCGTACTTTGTTTGGGGCCTGAGCGGGTCACCGTCGTAAAAATCCACAGGCACGCTCGCCTCCCGTGTCCATTTTCCTTGCTCCAGCCGGCGCCATATTTCTACCTCGGAGGCTGACCTGGGAAGCAGTGCCAGGGTGCTGCTGTCCGGACTGAAAACGGCCTTTACGAACAGCGGCCAGCTCCCGTTTGTATCCTGGCGCGACAGCAGTGGCACGGGTTCAGGTGTCCAGCTGCCATCTGGCTGACACCACCAGCTGAAGGCTGCGACCTGGCCTGCTCCCGCACACAGAATGAAGCTGCGTGAATCAGGGCTGAACAGCGCGTAGTTGAAGTTGTAATTAACAGGACCGGCGTTTCCGCCAGCTTGCTGCGCCTTGATAACTTCTCGCCAGTGGCCTGAGTCGGAGCGGGCCCAAACACTGTCGCTGACGCCTGTCATCGTATGCAGGTACTGACCGCAAGGGCTCCACAGGGCTTTGAAGACCGGCCAGCCGGGATCGCACCGAGCCGGTTCTTGCAGGATGTTTTCTGGCGCAACCTCGTAGATCAGTGCGCGCTTCTCGACCAGGGTAAGCAAACGTTTATTGTCCGGTGTCAGACACAGGTTATCGTCTTCATAAGCCTCATTGCTCTCGAGAGGGTCCCGACAGTCCGGCAGGAAAAATTGCTGTGTAGCTGGCTTGAAAGGCTGCAACTGGACCAGTTCGTAGCGATCCGGCGCCGTGTTGACCATGATTCCTGCAGGTTGTACGAAGGCCTTGCAGGGTTCCAGTCGCAGCCTGGGGGCCTGACGCAGTTGTTCACCCAGGGTGGCATGAAGTAGC
>MPMQ01000044.1 GCA_002238585.1 Kistimonas sp. bin40
TCTCCGGGCTCAGGTCCATCGGCGCATCACCACCGGCCGCCGCTGCGGCGCAACCAGACGAAGAAGGATGCTGTGTTGTGACCGGCCACTGTTTGCCCACTTGCGTGCGCTGAAAAAGGAGCGGATTCTTGCTGCCAGCCGGAGACTTCCTGGCCGAACCCCTTGATGAGGTTGCGCTGTTTGTACGCTTCTTGTGCGAACGCACAAAAGAACCTCCCTGGGTACAGCAGCGTAGATGTCGAGTCAGGGAACTTCGCCTTGTAAACGCTCGTCCACAGCCTTGCCTGGGACAGCAAAAGGGTTTTTCTCCCGGATGTACACGCAAATGTTGTTGTCGATGGCTTGATTGCAGGAACGCATATGCACAGCCTTCATAAGGACAAACAAAGGGTTTTTCGCCAGTGTGAGCAGCACGCAAGTGATATCTCAGGGAGTTCGATTGTGCAAACGCCTGCCCACAGTCTTCGTAGGAGCAGACAAAGGGTTTTTCTCCGGTGTGCAGACGCCTGTGTGCTACCAGGTAGGCTGATTGTTTGAACACTTGTCCACAGCCTTCATGGGAGCAGACAAAGGGCTTTTCTCCCGAATGCACACGCAAGTGCCGTTTCAGCGGACCTGATTGTGTGAACGCGCTCTCACAGCCTTCATGGGAGCAGACAAAGGGCTTTTCTCCCGAATGCACACACAAGTGCCGTTTCAGCTGACCTGATTGTATGAACGCGCTCTGACAGCCTTCCTGAGGACAAACAAAGGGTTTTTCTCCGGAATGAGCGGCTCGCAAGTGATATCTCAGGGCGCTGGCTTGTGCAAACGCGCGCTCACAGCCTTCACGGGAACAGACAAAGGGTTTTTCTCCGGTGTGCAGACGCCGGTGTGTTACCAGGTAGGCTGATTGTTTGAACGCTTGTCCGCAGCCTTCATGGGAGCAGACAAAGGGCTTTTCTCCTGAGTGAACGCGCAAGTGTGCACCCAGGTTCTTTGATGTTGCGGACCTATATACGCAGCCTTGCCTGGGACAGCAAAAGGGTTTTTCTCCCGAATGCACACGCAAATGTTGTTGTCGATGGCTTGATTGTATGAACGCGTATTCGCAGCCTTCATAAGGGCAAACAAAGGCTTTTTCGCCAGTGTGAACCGCATGCACGTGATATCTCAGGGAGTTCGATTGTGCAAACGCCTGGCCACAGCCTTCGCAGGAGCAGACAAAGGGTTTTTCTCCGGTATGCAGACGCCTGTGTATTGCCAGATAGGCTGATCGTTTGAACACTTGTCCACAACCTTCATAGGAGCAGACCAGGGCTTCCTGGGAGCAGACCAGGGTTTTTTCTCCCGAATGCACACGCAAATGCCGTTGTCGATGCTTTGACAGTACAAATCTTTTTCCACAGCCTTTATAAGGACAGACAAAGGGTCTTTCTCTCATGTGCACATACAAATGTCGTTGTCGATGGCTTGCTTGGACGAACGCATATGTACAGCCTTCATAGGGACAAACAAAGGATTTTTCTCCGGTGTGCAGACGCCGGTGTACTGCCAGGTCGGCTACGCGTTTGAACGCGTGTTCACAGTCTTCATACGGACAGCAAAAGCGTTTTGCTCCGATGTGCGTGCCAAACTGTGGCATGAGGCCACTCTTTTTCCTGAACTGCTGTTCACAGCCAGCGAGCGCGCTGGCCAAACCCGGGGCCTGAACGGAGACAGGAGGCCGGGCATATCTTCGTGGGAGGCACAACCCACCGGCCTCCTGCGCTGACGCGCCGAAAGGTTCCAGTTTTCTGTGTGAGCTTGTGATACTCAATGCGTCCATGAGAAGCCCGAACGATCAACAGTCAAGCTTGGACACCAAGCACTCTTGTGTGACCCCTGGCAGATGACAGGCCGGTCAGCTGTGCTTTTCAACCGCCAACAAGGGCCTGAGTCCTGCACCGAAAAGAGAGCCAGGGCGCTGAGCGTCCGGCTTTACTGTTCGCCCTGCGCCGGAGCGATCAACTCTTGCCAGAAGGTCCTGTCGTCATCCGTGAGAAGTAATGACGGAACCTCCAGGTCAGAGGCACTGGCGCTGAACAATGGCGGCCAGTCCCCGCAAAGATGTTCATCGGCGCACCATGGAGACCAGTCGGGCATGATGCCCCCCGTTGCGAACGGCGACTGTGCCCACTCAAACTGCGCGATTGGCGACGGCGATGAAGGGGACAGGTTCAGCCACGGCAATCGCTGTTCTTCCCTGTCTGAAAAGGCCAGGCTCCGGTCACAAGGTTCACTGACACCCGGGGATGCTGTCACTATGGAGCGGAGCCTGTCGCGGGAAACACCGGAACTCTGGCGCTCCGGCCTCCTCACAAGGCTCAGGTCCATCGGAGCATCGCGACAGGCCCCCGCTGCTGCAACAACAGGCGAAGGAGGATGCGGTGTTGTGTCCGGCAGCTGTTTATCCCATTCAGGGCGCTGGAAAAGCTGCGGATTTTTCCTGCGAGCCAGAGAATGCCCGGCCGAGCCCCTTGATGACGTGGAGCTGTTTGTACGCTCCTTGCGCGCATGCACAAAGGCGCCTGCTTTGGTACAGCAGCGCAGATGTCGCGCCAGTACACCTCGCCTTTTGAACGCTTGTCCACAGCCTTGATGTGGACAGGAAAAAAGGGCGGTGCCTGAGTGAACAGCACGCACGTGGTGTGTCAGATCGCCTGCTTGTACGAACGAACGTCCACAGCCTTCAAAGGAACAGGCAAAGGGTTTTTCTCTTGTGTGGGCAGCACGCAAGTGATAGTTCAAAGAGTTTGAGTGTGCGAACGCCTGTTCACAGCCTTCATGAAAACAGACAAAAGGCTTTTCTCCCGAGTGGAGACGCAGGTGTCTTCTGAGAGTGGCGACTTGCGCGAATGCACGTCCACAGCCTCCATGTGAACAGACAAAAGGTTTTTCACCTGAGTGGACACGCAGGTGATTTTTCAAAGTGGCTACATGTGCGAACGCACCACCACAGCCCTCAAAGGAACAGGCAAAGGGTTTGTTCCCGGCGTGAGCGCGCAAGTGAGTTGTCCGGTCTATTGATCGTACAAACTCTTGTCCACAGCCTTGATACGAACAGACAAAGGGTTTGTCTCCCGTGTGCGAATACAAGTGCTGTGTCAGATGGCTTGATTGTACGAACGCGGATTCACAGTTTTCATGAGGACAAACAAAGGGTTTTTCTCCTGAGTGAGCAGCTCGCAGGTGATATCTCAGGGCGCTGGATTGCGCAAACGCGCGCTCACAGTCTTCATGGAAGCAGACAAAGGGTTTTTCTCCGGTGTGCAGACGCCGGTGTACTGTCAGATCGACTGATCGTCTGAACGCTTTGCTACAGCCTTCCCAGGGACAGCCAAAGGGTTTTTCGGCAGTGTGGCGACGCTTGTGTATTGCCAGGTCGTTTGATCGTTTGAGCGCTTGTCCACCGCCCTCACGCGGACAGCTCAAGCGTTGTGCTGCTGTGTGAATGCGAAAGCCTGGCATAGGGGCCCCCTTTTTTTTTCCTGAACTCTTGTTCACAGCCAGAAGGGATGCTGGCGAAACCTTTGGCATAGCCTCCGGCCACCTGCGTTGGTGCCAGCAAAGGTTCCGTTTTGCTGTGTGATCTGGTGACGGCAAGCCTGTCGATGGAAAACCTGAATGAGCAACAGTAAAGGCTGGGCAACCCTTGCACTCTTGGGTGACGCCCGACAGCTGACGGGCAGGTCAGCTGTGCAGATCAGCCACAAGCCAAGGCCTGAGTCCTGCAACAACTTTGGCATCAAAGTGCTGGATGCCTGGCTTCACTCTTCACTCTTCGCCATGCGCCGGGGAGAGATCAACGCCTGCCAGAAGGCCTTGTCGTCATCCATGAGAAGTGATGACGGCACCTCCAGATCAGATGCATGGCTACTGGACAATGGCAGCCCGTCGCCGAAGAGATTGAGATCAGCGATCCATGTTGACCAGTCGGACATTTCCCCCGTTGCGGACGGCGACTGTACCCACTCAAGCGACGCGGCTGATGATGGCGATGCAGGCGACAGGCTCAGCCACGGCGATCGCTGTTCTTCCCTGTCTGAAGGGGCTTGTCCCAGGTCGAAAAGCGCATGGACGCCAGAGGATGCTGTCGCCATGGCGCAGGGGCTGTCGCTGAAAACACCGGTGCGCTGACGCTGCAGACCAACCTTTGGACACAAGTGCGCCTGCGCACCGGGACGGGCCGCCGCTGTAGTAGACACAGCCGAAGGAAGAGACTGCGCTTTGACCGGCAGCGGCTGGCCAGCTTCCAGGTGCTGACCACAGGACGGACTTCTCGCACGAGCAAGAGCGTGCCCGGACCTGGCCCCTGATGACTGGTAGCCGCTGGTGCTGTTCTTTTGCGAACGCACAAAAGAACCTGCTGTGGGGCAGCGACGCAACTGACGGGCAAGGGAACCTGACCGTCCGGACGCAGCGCCACCGCCGGTCTGGAAACAGACCAAGGGGTTTTCTCCTGAGTGGACACGCAAGTGTGCTCTGAGATTGCCTGCTTTTACGGACGCATATGCGCAGCCTTCCCAAGGACAGACAAAGCACTTTTTTCCTGCGTGGACCAGCAAGTGTGCTCTGAGATTGCCTGATGTTGTGGCCGCATATGCGCAGCCTTCCCAAGGACAGCCAAAGGGTTTTTCTCCTGAGTGGACACGCAGGTGTTCTTTCAGGGAGCCTGATCGTCCGGATGCATATCCACAGTTTTCCCAGGGACAGACAAAGGGCTTTTTTCCTGAGTGACAGCGCAGGTGTCTTGTCAGGTCGTTGGGTTGTTTGAACGCTTGTCCACAGCCTTCCCCAGGACAGACAAAGGGCCTTTCTCCCGAGTGAAAACGCCAGTGACGTGTCAGGGTGTCTGATTGTGTGAACGCTCGTCCACAACCTTCCCAGCGACAGACAAAGGGTTTTTCTTTCGAGTGGAGGACCTTGTGTCTTTCCAGATGGCCCAATTGGAGGAACGACCATCCACAGCCGTCCCAAGGACAGACAAAGCGTCTCTCCCCGGTGTGGGTGCGCTTGTGTACTGCCAAACCAGCTGACTGTTTGAACGCGTGTCTACAGCCTTCCCTGGGACAGACAAAGGGCCTCTCGCCGGTGTGGATGCGCCTGTGTCTTGTCAAATAACCTGACCGTTTGAACGCTTGTCCACAGCCTTTATATAGACAGACAAAGGGTTTTTCTTCTGAGTGGACACACAAGTGTCTTGCCACGAGATCTGATCGTCCGGCCGCATATCCACAGTTTTCCCAGGGACAGACAAAGGGTTTTTCTCCTGCGTGTACACGCAAGTGTCTTGTCAAGTCGTGTGATGGTTTGAACGCTTGTCCATAGCCTCCCCAAGGACAGACAAAGCGTTGTGCCCCGGTGCGAGAACGAAAGTCTGGCATAGGGGCACTCTTTTCCCTGAGCTCTTGTTGCCAGCCAGCCGGCGCGCTGGCGACACCTTTGGCCTGGACGCAGACAGGGGGCCGAACCTGTTTTCGTGGGAGGACCAGGCCACCGACCTTCTGCGCTGGCGCGGGGAACAGTTCCGGTTTCCGGTGTAAGCCTGTGACGGGAAATATGTCCATGGGAAGTCTCAATGATCAACAGTCAGGCTTGGACAACAGCCGCACGCTTGTGTGACGCCCGGCAGCTGACAGGCCGGTCAGCTATGCTGCCCCGCCGCATGGCTTCGGGCCTGAGTCCGGCACCCAACAGTAGAGCCAGCGCGCTGAGCGCCTGGCTTTACTGTTCGCCATACGCCGCAGAGATCAACGTCTGCCAGAAGGCCTTGTCGGCATCCATGGGAAATGATGAGCCAACCTCCAGGTCAGATGCTGCACCAGTCAATGGCAGCCAGTCTTCGAAGAGATCGTGATCAGTTCTCCATGTTAACCAGTCGGACATTCCCCCCGTTGCGGACGGCGACTGTACCCACTCAAACGGCGCGGCTGGTGACAGCAGAGCCGGGGACAGGCTCAGCCCCGGCGATCGCCGTTCCTCTCTGTCTGAAAAGACCTGTCCCTGGTCGAAAAGCGCATGGACGCCGGAGGATGCTGTCACCATGGCGCAGGGGCTGTCGCTGGAAACACCGGTGCGCTGGCGCTGCCGACCAACCTCAGGACACAAGTTCGCCTGCGCACCGGGACGGGCCGCCGCTGTAGTAGACACAGTCGAAGGAGGAGACTGCGTTTTGACCGGCAGCCGCGGGCCAGCTTCCAGGTTCTGGAAACAGGACAAACTTTTCGCACGCGTACGAGATTGCCCGGACCTTGCCCCTGATGACCGGTAGCGACGGGCACTGTCTTTTCGCAAACGCACAAAAGAACCTGCGTTGGCGCAGCGACCCAACTGACGGGCAAGGGAACCTGACCGTCCGGACGCAGCTCCACCGCCTGCATAAGAACAGAGCAAGGGATTTGTTTCTGAATGGGCACGCAAATGCACTCTCAAATTGCTTGCTTGTCTGAATAAACGCCCACAGCCTTCCCTGGAACAGACAAAAGGTTTTTCTCCGGTGTGAATGTGCCAGTGTTTTTGCAGGTGGTTTGATTGTACGAACGCACGTCCACAGCCTTCCCAGGAACAGACCCAGGGTCTTTTTCCTGAGTGGCGGCGCAAGTGCACCTTCAGATTGCCTGATCGTCCGGACGCATATCTACAGTTTTCCCAGGGACAGACAAAGGGCTTTTCTCCTGAATGGTGGCGCTTGTGTACTTTCAGATCGCCTGATCGTCCGCACGTATATCCACAGTTTTCCCAGGGACAGACAAAGGGCCTTTCCCCCTTATGCACACGCAGGTGCTGTTTCAGATTGCCTGATGTTACGGACGCATATCCACAGTTTTCCCAGGGACAGACCCAGGGTTTTTCTCCTGAGTGTACAGCGCGCCTGTGGTATGCCAGCGTGCTTGATTGTGTGGCCGCATAGCCGCAACCTTCATGAGAACAGAGAAAGGGTTTTTCTCCGGAGTGGGCACGCAAGTGTACTCTCAGATTGCCTGATGTTACGGCCGCATAGCCGCAGCCTTCCCTGGGACAGTCAAAGGGCTTTTCTCCTGAGTGGACACGCAAGTGTCTTGTCAGGACATCTGATCGTCCGGACGCATATCCGCAGTTTTCTCTGGGACAGACAAAGCGTTTTGCCCTGGTGCGCGAACAAAAGTCTGGCACAGGGGCACTCTTTTTTCTGCGCTCTTGTGGCCTCCTGGCCTGCGCCCTTACGACACCTTTGGCCTGGACTCTGCCAGGGGGCCGGGCATGTTTTCGTGGGAGACCCCGGCCACCGGCCGCCTGCTCTGACGCAAGGTACCATGCCGATTTTCTGTGTGAGCCTGTGACGGAAAATGTGTCCATGAAAAGCCTGCATACATTAACAGCCAAGGTTGGACAGCAGTTGCTCTCTTGTGTGGCGCCCGGCAGCTGACAGGTCAGTCAGCTGTGCTACCCCGCCACCAGCAAGGGCCTGAGTCCTGTACCGAAAATGAAACCTGGGCGCTGAACGCCTGGCTTTACTGTTCGCCATACGTCGGAGAGATCAACGTCTGCCAGAAGGCCTTGTCGTCATCCATGGAAAGTGATGACGGCATCTCCAGGTCAGATACATTTGTATCAGTCAATGGCAGCCAGTCTTCGAAGCGATTGCAATCAGTGCTCCATGTTAACCAGTCGGTCATTCCCCCCGTTGCAGGTAGCGACCGTTCCCACTCAAGCTGCGCGATGGGTGACGACGGCGGGGACAGGTTCAGCCCCGGCGATCGCAGCTCTTGCCTGTCTGAAGGAGCCAGGCTCCGGTCGCAAGGTTCACTGACGCCGGGGAATGCTGCCGCTATGGCGCGGGCCCTGTCGCTGGAAACACCGCAACTCTGGCGCTCCAGCCGCCTCTCCGGGCTCAGGTCCATCGGCGCATCACGACCGGCCTCCGCTGCGGCCCAAACAGTCGATGGAGGATGCTGTGTTGTGACCGGCAGCTGTTTGCCCACTTCCGTGCGCTGAACAAGGAGCGGATGCTTGCTGCCAGCCGGAGAGTGCCTGGCCGAGCCCCTTGATGACCTGGAGCTGTTTGCAGGCTCCTTGCGCGAACGCACAAAGGAGCCTGCTTTGGTACAGCAGCGCAGATGCCGCGCCAGGGAAGTTCGCCTTGTAAACGCTCGTCCACAGCCTTCAAAGGAACAGGCAAAGGGTTTTTCTTCCGCATGTACACACAAGTGTTGTGTCAGCTGACTTGATTGTGCGAACGCGCACTCACAGCCTTCATGAGGACAAACAAAGGGTTTTTCTCCAGTGTGAGCAGCACGCAAGTGGTATCTCAGGGCGTTGGATTGTGCAAACGCGCGCTCACAGCCTTCATGGGAGCAGACAAAGGGTTTTTCTCCGGTGTGGAGACGCAAGTGGTTTTTCAGGATGGCTGATTGTGTGAACGCGTATTCACAGCCTTCATAAGGACAAACAAAAGGTTTTTCTCCGGTGTGGAGACGCAAGTGGTTTTTCAGCATGGCTGCTCGTGAGGACGCGTATGCACAGCCTTCATAAGGACAAACAAAGGGTTTTTCTCCCGAATGTACACGTAAATGTTGTTGTAGCTGACTTGATTGTATGAACGCGTATGCGCAGCCTTCATAAGGACAAACAAAGGATTTTTCGCCAGTGTGAGCAGCACGCAAGTGATATCTCAGGGCGCTGGAGTGTGCAAACGCGTGCTCACAGCCTTCGTAGGAGCAGACAAAGGGTTTTGCTCCCGAATGTGCACGTAAATGTTGTTGTCGATGGCTTGATTGTATGAACCTGTATGCACAGCCTTCATAAGGACAAACAAAGGATTTTTCGCCAGTGTGAGCAGCACGCAAGTGATATCTCAGGGCGCTGGAGTGTGCAAACGCCTGCTCACAGCCTTCGCAGGAGCAGACAAAGGGTTTTTCTCCGGTATGCAGACGCCTGTGTATTGCCAGGTTGGTTGATCGTTTGAACGCTCGTCCACAACCTTCATGGGAGCAGACAAAGGGTTTTTCTCCGGTGTGCGTGCGAAACTCTGGCATGGGGCCACTCTTTTTCCTGAGCTGCTGTTCACAGCCAGCGAGCGCGTTGGCGAAACCCTGGGCCTGAACGGAGACAGGAGCCCAGGCATGCCTTCGTGGAAAGCGCAGCCCACCGGCCTCCTGCGCTGACGCGCCGAAAGGTTCCGGTTTTCTGTGTGATCTTGCGATGCTCAATGCGTCCATGAGAAGCCTGAATGATCAACAATCAAGTTGGGATAACAGTTTCACTCTTATGTGCCCCTTGGCAGATGACAGGCCGGTCAGTTGTGCTGTTCAGCCGCCGGCAAGGGCCTGAATCCGGCACCGAAAATGGAGCCAGGGCGCTGAGCGTCCGGCTTTACTGTTCGCCATGCGCCGGAGAGACCAACGCCTGCCAGAAGGCCTTGTCGTCATCCGTGAGCTGTAATGACGGAACCTCCAGGTCAGATGCACTGGCGCTGAACCATGACGGCCAGTCCTCGCCAGGATACTCCGGGGTGAACCATGGAGCCCAGTCGGGCTCGATGCCCCCCGTTGCGGACGGCAACTGTGTCCACGCCAGCTGCGCGACAGGTGACGGCGGCGGGGACAGGTTCAGCCCCGGTGATCGCAGCTTGTCCCTGTCTGAAGGAGCCAGGCTCCGGTCGCAAGGTTCGCTGACGCCGGGGGATGCTGTCGCTATGGAGCGGGGGCTGTCGCTGGAAACACCGCAACTCTGGCGCTCCAGCCGCCTCTCCGGGCTCAGGTCCATCGGCGCATCACGACCGGCCGCCGCTGCGGCGCCAACAGGCGAAGGAGGATGCTGTGTTGTGACCGGCAGCTGTTTGCCCACTTCCGTGCGCTGAAAAAGGAGCGGATTCTTGCTGCCAGCCCGAGAGTGGCTGGCCGAGCCCCTTGACGACCTGGAGCTGTTTGTACGCTCCTTGCGCGAACGCACAAAGGAGCCTGCCTGGGTACAGAAGCGCAGATGTCGCGTCAGGGAACGTCGTCTTGTAAACGCTCGTCCACAGTCTTCAAAGGAACAGGCAAAGGGTTTTTCTCCGGTATGAACGCGCAAGTGATTTGTCCGGCCACTTGATCGTACAAACCCTTTGCCACAACCTCTATAAGGACAGACAAAGGGTTTTTCTCCGGTGTGAGCAGCACGCAAGTGATCTCTCAGGGCGCTGGCCTGTGTAAACACGCGCTCACAGCCTTCATGGGAGCAGACAAAGGGTTTTCCTCCCGAGTGGACACGCAAGTGTTTTGTCAGGACATCTGATCGTCCGGACGCATATCCACAATTTTCCCAGGGACAGACAAAGGGTTTTTCTCCTGAGTGGCAGCGCTTGTGTACTTTCAGATCGTCTGATCGTCCGCACGCATATCCACAGTTTTCCCAGGGACAGACAAAGGGCTTTTCTCCCTTATGCGCACGCATGTGGGGTTTCAGATTGCTTGCTGTTACGGACGCATACCCACAGTTTTGCCAAGGACAGACAAAGGATTTTTCTCCCTTATGCACACGCAGGTGTTGTTTCAGATTGCTTGATGCTACGGACGCATATCCACAGTTTTCCCAGGGACAGACAAAGGGTTTTCCTCCTGCGTGTACAGTGCGCCAGTGGTATGTCAGAGCGCTTGATTGTGCGAACGCATAGCCGCAGCCTTCATGAGAACAGAGAAAGGGTTTTTCTCCTGAGTGGGCACGCAAGTGTATTCTCAGATTGCCTGATGTTGTGGTCGCATATCCGCAGCCTTTCCAGGGACAGCCATAAGGTTTTTCTCCTGAGTGGACACGCAAGTGTACGCTCAGATTGCCTGATACTGCGGCCGCATATCCGCAGCCTTCCCAAGGACAGCCAAAGGGTTTTTCTCCTGAGTGGCGGCGCTTGTGTCCTGTCAGGAGGTCTGATCGTCCGGAGGCATAGGCACAGTTTTCCCAGGGACAGACAAAGGGTTTTTTTCCTGTGTGGACGCACAAGTGTGCTTTCAGTCTGCTTGATATCGCAGACGCATATCCACAGTTTTCATGAGGACAGACAAAGCGTTTTTCCTTGGTGCGCGTACGAAAGCCTGGCAAGGGGGCACTCTTTTCTCTGCGCTCTTGTTGCCATCCGGCCAGCGGCCTTGCGACACCTTTGGCCGGGACGCAGACAGGGGGCCGGGCATGTTTGCGTGGGAGACCCCGGCCACCGGCCGCCTGCTCTGGCGCCAGGTGCCATGCCGATTTTCTGTGTGAGCCTGTGACGGGAAATCTGTCCATGGGAAGCCTGAATAATCAACAGTCGAGTTTGGACAGCAGTTGCTCTCTTGTGTGACGCCCGGCAGCTGACAGGCCGGTCAGCTATGCGACCCCGCCACCAGCAAGGGCCTGAGTCCTGCACCGAAAATAGCGCCAGCGCGCTGAACGCATGGCGTTACTGTTCGCCATGCGCCGGCGAGATCAACGTCTGCCAGAAAGCCTTGTCGTCATCCGTGAGAACCAATGGCGGAACATCCTTGTCAGAGGCATTGGTACCGATTGATGGCAGCCAGTCTTTGAAGAGATCTGGATCAATGCTCCGTGTTAACCAGTCGAACACTCCCCCCGTTGCGGACGGCGACTGCTCCCTCTCAAGCGGCGTGGCTGATGATGGCAATGCAGGCGACAGGTTCAGCCCCGGCGATCGCTGTTCTTCCCTGTCTGAGGGAACCTGCCCCCGGTCGAAGCGCTCACAGACGCCGGAGGATGCTGTGGCGCCAGAGCGGGGGCTGTCGCTGGAAACACCGGCACCCTGGCGTTGCCGCCCAGGCGCAAGGTCCGCGCGGGCGTTGAGACGGGTCGCCGCTATAGTGGAAACAGGCGAAGGAAGATACTGTGTTGTGACCGGCAGCTGTTTGCCAGCTTCAGGGGGCTGGACACAGGACGGACTTTTCGCACGCATAAGAGAGGGCCCGGACCTGGCTCGTGATGACCGGCAGCGACTGCTGTGTTTTTGCCAACGCATAAAAGAACCTGCGTTGGCGCAGCGGCGCAAGTGTCTTGTCAAGTCGCCTGATTGTCTGAACGCTTGTCCACAGCCTTCCCCAGGACAGACAAAGGGCTTGTCTCCTGAATGCACAGCACGCAAGTGGTATGCCAGAGCGCTTGATTGTGCGAACGAATTCCTGCAGCCCTCATAAGAACAGAGAAAGGGTTTTTCTCTTGAGTGGATGCGCGAGTGTACTGCCAGTGTGCTCGATCTTGCGGCCACATATCCGCAGCCTTCCCAAGGACAGGCAAAGGGTTTTTCTCCTGAGTGGCGACGCAAGTGTTTTATCACGTCGCTTGATTGTCTGAACGCTTGTCCACAGCCTTCCCACGGACAGCAAAAGGGCTTTTCTCCTGCGTGGACCCGCATGTGTACCCTCAGTGTGCCCGATCTTGCGGACGCGTATCCGCAGCCTTTCCAGGGACAGGAAAAGGGTTTTTCTCCTGAGTGAAGGCGATAGTGTTTTGTCATGTCGCTTGATTGTGTGAACGCTTGTCCACAGCCTTTCCAGGGACAGATAAAGGGCTTTTCTCCTGAGTGGACACGCCAGTGTCTTGTCAGGAGGCTTGATATTGCGGACGCATATCCACAGCTTTCCCAGGGACAGAGAAAAGATCTGTCTCCTGCGTGGAGGTGCAAGTGTTTTGTCAGGTCGTTTGATTGTTTGAACGCTTGCCTGCAGCCTTTTCTGGGACAGAAAAAGGGGTTTTCCCCTGAGTGGAGGCGCAAGTGTACTCTCAGATTGCTTGATGTTGCGGACGCATATCTGCAGCCTTCCCAGGGACAGTCAAAGGGTTTTTCCCCTGAATGGACGCGCAAGTGTTTTTTCACGGCACCAGCGTGTGTGGACGCATATCCGCAGTCTTGCCTGGGACAGACAAAGGGCTTTTCTCCTGAGTGGATACGCCAGTGGACTTTCAGATTGCCTGCTGTTGCGGACGCATATCCACAGTTTTCCCAGGGACAGTCAAAGGGTTTGTCTCCTGAATGGACGTGCAAGTGTTTTTTCAGGGCACCAGTGTGTATGAACGCATATCCGCAGCCTTGCCTGGGACAGACAAAGGGCTTTTCTCCTGAGTGGATACGCCCGTGTACGCTCAGATTGCCCGCTGTTGCGGACGCATATCCACAGTTTTCCCAGGGACAGACAAAGCGTTTTTCCCTGGCGCGCGTACGAAAGCCTGGCAGCGGGGCACTCTTTTGCCAGAGCTCTTGTTGCCACCCAGCCGGCACCCTGGCGACACCTTTGCCCTGGACGCAGACAGGGGGGCGGGCATGTTTTCGTGGGCGGCCGCGGCCGCGGCCTGGGGCCACCTGCTCTGGCGCGAGGAACAGTTCCGGTTTTCTCTGTGACCTTGCGATGGGAAATGTATCCACAGGAAGCCTCAATGATCAACGATCAGGCTTGGACAACAGCTGCATGCTTGTGTGACACCCGGCAGCTGACAGGCCGGTCAGCTGTGCTGCCCCGCCGCATGGCTTCGGGCCTGAGTCCTGCACCGACAACAGAGCCAACGCACTGAACCTCTGGCTTTACTGTTCGCCATGCGCCGGAGCGACCAGCGCCTGCCAGAAAGCCTTGTCGTCATCCGTGAGAAGCAATGCCGGAACATCCTTGCCAAATGTATTGCTACTGGACAATGGCAGCCAGTCTTCGAAGAGATTGTGATCAGTGCTCCATGCTAACCAGTCGGAGCTTCCCCCCGTTGCAGGCGGCGACTGTTCCCACTCAAGCTGCACGGCTGATGACGGCGGCGGGGACAGGTTCAGCCCCGACGATCGCTGTTCTTCCCTGGCTGAAGGAAGCAGACCCTGGTCGAAAAGCACACAGCCGCCGGAGGATGCTGTGGCACCAGAGCAGGGGCTGTCGCTGGCAACACCGGTGCTCTGGCGCTCCACACCAGGCTCTGGATACAGGCCCGCCTGCGCATGGAGACAGGCCGCCGCTGCTGCGAAAACAGGTGAAGGAGAATGCTGCCTTGTGGCCGGCAGCTGTTTGCCCACTTCCGTGCGCTGGAAAAGGAGCGGATTCTGGCCGCGAGCCAGAGGGTGCCAGGCCTTGGCCCATGATGGCGTGGAGCTGTTGGTATGGTCCTTGCGCCAACGCACACAGGAGCCTGCTTTGGTGCAGCAGCGCGCATGTCGAGTCAGGGAACTTCGCCTTGTGAACAAACGTCCACAGCCTTCGAAGGAACAGGCAAAGGGTTTTATTCCGGTGTGGACGCTCAAGTGATTGGTGCGGTCGCTTGATCGTACAAATTTTTTTCCACAGCCTTCATATGAACAGACCAGGGGTTTTTCGCCCGTATGCACATACAAGTGTCGTTTCAGATGGCTTGCTTGTACGAACGCATATTCACAGCCTTCATAAGGACAAACAAAGTTTTTTTTTCCGGTATGGACACACCAATGGTTTTTCAGGTGCGCGGCTTGTGTAAACGAACGCCCACAGCCCTCATGGAAGCAGACAAAGGGTTTTTCTCCGGTGTGGACACGCAAGTGTCCTCTGAGATTACCTGATGTTACGGACGCATATCCGCAGCCTTGCCTGGGACAGACAAAGGGTTTTTCTCCTGCGTGGAAACGCAAGTGTACTTTCAGATTGCCTGATGTTACGGACGCATATCCGCAGCCTTGCCTGGGACAGACGAAGGACTTTTTTCCTGAGTGGACACGCAAGTGCTCTGTCAGGATGCCTGATCGTCCGGATGCATATCCACAGTTTTCCCAGGGACAGACAAAGGGTTTTTCTCCTGCGTGTACAGTGCGCCAGTGGTATGTCAGAGTGCTTGATTGTGCGGACGCATATCCGCAGCCTTCATGGGAACATTGAAAGGGTTTTTCTCCTGAGTGGACACGCCAGTGTACTCTCAGATTGCCTGATGTTGCGGACGCGTATCCGCAGCCTTCCCAAGGACAGACAAAGGGTTTTTCTCCTGAGTGGACACGCAAGTGTCTTGTCAGCAGGTCTGATCGTCCGGACGCATATCCACAGTTTTCCCAGGGACAGACAAAGGGTTTTGCTCCTGAGTGGACGCACAAGTGTACTTTCAGATTGCCTGATATCGCGGACGCATATCCACAGTTTTCATAAGGACAGACAAAGGACTTTTCTCCCTTATGCACACGCAAGTGTTGTTGCAGATGGCCTGATTGTGTGCACCTGTACTCACAGCCTTCATGAGGGCAGACAAAGCGTTTTTCCCTGGTGCGCGTACGAAAGCCTGGCAGCGGGGCACTCTTTTTGCTGCGCTTTTGTTGCCACCCGGCCGGCACCCTGGCGACACCTTTGCCCTGGACGCAGACTGGGGGCCGGGCCTGTTTTCGTGGGAGACCCAGGCCTGCGGCCGCCTGCTCTGGCGCAAGGTGCGATGCCGATTTTCTGTGTGAGCCTGTGACGGGAAATGTGTCCATGGGAAGCCTGAATAATCAACAGCCAGGTTTGGACAGCAGTTGCTCTCTTGTGTGACGCCCGGCAGCTGACAGGCCGGTCAGCCATGCTGCCGGGCCGCACGACTTTGGGCTTGAGTCCTGCACCGAAAATAGAGCCGGGGCATTGAACGCCCGGCTTTACTGTTCGCCATGCGCCGGAGAGATCAACGCCTGCCAGAAAGCCTTGTCGTCATCCGTGAGCGGCAATGCCGGAACATCCTTGTCAAAGGCATTGGTACTGATCGATGACAGCCAGTCGTCGAGGAGTTTGTGATCAGTGCTCCATGTTAACCAGTCGGGTATTGCCCCCATTGCAGGCGGCGACTGTTCCCACTCAAGCTGCGCGGCTGGTGACGGCGATGCCGGGGACAGGTTCAGCCCCGGCGATCGCAGTTCCTCCCTGTCTGAAGAGACCTGATCCCGGTCGAAAAACGCACAGACGCCGGAGGATTCTGTCGCACCAGAGCGGGGGCTGTCGCTGGAAACACCGGTGCTCTGGCGCTCCACACCCACCTCTGGATACAGGCCCGCCTGCGCATCGAGACGGGCCGCCACTGTTGCGCAAACAGGCGAAGCAGCATGCTGCGTTGTGACCGGCAGCCGCTGGCCCGCTTCCAGCGTCTGACAACACGACGGACTTCTCGCACCAGCAAGAGAGTGCCCGCAACTGGCCCCTGATGACATGCTGTCCTTGCGTAACCGCGCAAAAGAACCTGCCTGGGTGCAGCGGCGCAAATGACGAGCAAGGGAACCTGACTGTCCGAACACGCGTCCACAGCCTTCCCAAGGGCAGCCAAAGGGCTGTTTTCCTGAGTGGCGGCGCAAGTGCATGTTCACATTGCCTGATCGTCCGGACGCATATCCACAGCCCTCCCAGGGACAGACAAACGGCTTTTCTCCTGTGTGGCAGCGCAAGTGTTGTTTCAGATCGCCTGATCGTCCAAACGCAGATCCACAGTCTTCCCAGGGACAGACAAAGGGCTTTTCTCCTGAGTGGCGGCGCTTGTGTTGTTTCAGATTGCATGATGTTGCGGACGCATATCCACAGTTTTCCAGGGGACAGACAAAGGGCTTTTCTCCTGAGTGGCTGCGCTTGTGTACTTTCAGATCGCTCAAGCGTGCGAACGCATATCCACAGTTTTCCAGGGGACAGACAAAGGGTTTTTCTCCTGAGTGGCTGCGTTTGTGTACTGTCAGACCGCCTGCTCGTCCGGACGCATAACCACAGTTTTGCCTGGGACAGACAAAGGGCTTTTTCCCTGAGTGTCTGCGCCAGTGCACTTTCAGATCGCTTGATCGTACGGACGCATATCCACAGTTTTGCCTGGGACAGACAAAGGGCTTTTCTCCCTTATGCACACGCACGTGTTTTTTCAGATTGCATGATGTTGTGGACGCATATCCGCAGCCATCCCAGGGGCAGACAAAAGGTTTTTCTCCTGAGTGGAAACACAAGTGTACTTTCAGATTGCCTGATAGCACGGACGTATACCCACAGTTTTGCCTGGGACAGACAAAGGACTTTTCTCTCTTACGCACACGCAAGTGTTGTTGTCGATGGCCTGATTGTGTGCACCTGCGTTCACAGTTTTCATGGGGACAGACAAAGCCTTGTTCCCTGCTGCGAGTACGCAAGCCTGGCAGCGAGGCGCTCTTTGTTCTGAGCGCTTGTTGCCAACCAGCCGGCGCGCTGGCGACAGCTTTGGCCGGGACGCAGACGGGGGGCCGGGCATGTTTTCGTGGGAGGCCCAGGCCTGCGGCCGCCGCTGCCGGCGCGAGAACCGGTTCCGGTGTTCTGTGTGAGCCTGTGATGGGAAATCTGTCCATGGGAAGCCTCAATGATCAACAGTCAGGCTTGGACAGCAGCTGCACACTTGTGTGCACCCGAGCGCTGACAGGCCGGTCAGCCATGCTGCCCCAGCGCACGACTTCAGGCCTGAGTCCGGCACCGACAATAGAGCCAACGCGCTGAACGCCCGGCTTTACTGTTCGCCATGCGCCGGAGAGATCAACGCCTGCCAGAAGTCCTTGTCGTCATCAATGAAAAGTGATGACGCCACCTCCAGGTCAGATGCATTGCTCCTGAATAATGGCAGACAGCCGCCGAAGAGATTGTCATCAGCACTCCATGTCAGCCAGTCGGATATTCCCGCCGTTGCGGACGGCGACTGTTCCCACTCAAGCTGCGCGGCTGATGACGGCGGAGCCGGGGACAGATTCAGCCCCGGCGATTGCAGCTTGTGCCGGTCTGAAGGGTCCAGCCCCTGGTCGAAAAACTCACAGACACCGGAGGATACTGGCGCGCTGGAGCAGGGGCTGTCGCTGGAAACACCGGTGCTCTGGCGCTCCACACCAACCTCTGGATACAGGCTCGCCTGCGCATCGAGACGGGCCACCGCTGCTGTGGCAACAGTCGAAGGCGAATACTGCGTTGTGACCGGCAGCAGCTTGCCCGCTTCAAGATTCTGGAAACAGTGCGCACGAACAAGAGAGTGCCCGGAGCTGGCCCCTGATGAGTGGCAGCCGCTGGTACGGCCTGTTCCCAAACGCACAAAAGAGCCTGCTGTAGCGCAGCGGCGCACCTGACGCGCAAGGGCACCTGGCCGTCCAGACGCAGGTCCACCGCCTGCATGAGAACCGGCAGAGGGTTTTTCTCTTGAATGGACACGCAAGTGTCTTGTCAGGGTGCCTGATCGTACGGATGCATATCCACAGTTTTCCCAGGGACAGACAAAGGACTTTTCTCCTGAATGGCAGCGCACATGTCTTGTCAAGTCGTTTGATTGTTTGAACGCTTGTCCACAGTCTTGCCTGGGACAGACAAAGGGCTTTTCTCCTGAGTGGACGCGCTCGTGTTTTTTCAGGTCGCCTGATGCCGTGGTCGTATATCCGCAGCCTTGCCAGGGACACTCAAAGGGTTTTTCGCCTGCGTGGAGGAACGCGTGTCTTGTCAGGAGGTCTGCTCGTCCGCACGCATATCCACAGTTTTCCCAAGGACAGACAAAGGGCTTTTCGCCTGAGTGGATGCCCCGGTGTTTTTTCAGGTCGCCTGATAATGCGGACGCATATCCGCAGCCTTGCCTGGGACAGGCAAAGGGTTTTTCTCCTGAGTGGACGCGCAGGTGTCTTTTCATGTTGCCTGACGCTGCGGCCGCATATCCACAGCCTTCCCAAGGACAGACAAAGGGTTTTTCTCCTGAGTGGACGCGCAGGTGTCTTTTCATGTCGCTTGACGCTGCGCACGCATATCCACAGCCTTGCCTGGGACAGAAAAAGGGTTTTTCTCCTGAGTGAGCAGTCCGCCAGTGGACTGTCAGTATGTCTGATCCTGTAAACGCCCGCCCACAGCTTTCATGACGACAGACAAAGCGTTTTGCCCTGGTGCATGTACGAACGTCTGGCAGCGGCGCACTCCTTTTCCTGAGCACTTGTTGCCAACCAGCCGGCGCGCTGGCGACACCTTTGGCCTGGATGCAGACAGGGGGCAGGGTCTGGTTTTGTGAGAGGCCCAGGCCACCGGCCGCCGCTGCTGGCGCAAAGTACGGTTCCGGTGTTCTGTGTGAGTCTGTGACGGAAAATGTATTCATGGGAAGCCTGTATGATCGACAGTCAAGCTTGGACAGCAGTTGCCCTCTTGTGTGAGGCCCGCCAGCTGACAGACCGGTCAGCGGTGCTGCCCCGCCGCACAGCTTCGGGCCTGACTCCTGCACCGAAAATGGAGCCAACACGCTGAACGCCCGGCCTCAGGGTTCGCCGGTCGCCGGATAAATCAACGCCTGCCAGAAGGCCTGGTCGTCATCCATGAACAGTAATGACGGAGCCTCCAGCCCAGATGCGCTGCTCCTGAATACTGGCAGCCCGTCGCCGAAGAGACTGTCCTCAGCGCTCCATGTTAACCAGTCGGACATTCCCCCCGTTGCGGACGGCCACTGTTCCCTCGCAAGCTGCGCGGCTGGTAATAGCGGTGCAGGGGGCAGGCTCAGCCATGGCGATCGCTGTTCTTCCCTGTCTGAAGGGGTCCGGCTCCGGTCGCAAGGTTCACTCAGATCGAGGAATGCTGTTGCGATGGAGGCTGGGCTCGGGTCCCCCGGAGCATCACGACAGGCCACCTCTGCGGCGCAAACAGGCGAAGGAGGATGCTGTGTTGTGACCGGCAACTGTTTGCCCGTTTCAGCGCGCGGAAAAAAGAGAGGATTTTCCCTGCAAGCCAAAGAGTGCCCGAGCGAGGCCCTTGGTGGCGTGGAGCTGTCGGTATGGTCCTTGCGCGAACGCACAAAGGCGCCTGCTTTGGTGCAGCAGCGCAGATGTCCAGCCAGCAAATGTCGCCTTGTGAACAAACGTCCACAGCCCTCAAGGGAGCAGACAAAGGGTTTTGCTCCGGTGTGAACAGCACGCAGGTGATATTTCAGATGAATTGATTGTTTGAACGCCCACTTACAGCCTCCGTAAGGACAAACAAAGGGTTTTTCTCCGGTGTGAGCAGCACGCAGGTGATATTTCAGATGACTGGCTTGTTTGAACGCACACTGACAGCCCTCAAAGGAGCAGACAAAGGGTTTTTCTCCGGTGTGCCGACGCCTGTGTACTGTCAAGCTGTCTGAGCGTCGGAACGCTTGTCCACAGCCTTCATAAGGACAAACAAAGGTTTTTTCTCCAATGTGAACAGCACGCAGGTGATATTTCAGATGACTTGATTGTTTGAACGCCCACTTACAGCCTTCATAGGAACAGACAAAGGGTTTTTCTCCGGTGTGAGGACGCCTGTGTACTGTCAAGCTGTCTGAGCGTCGGAACGCTTGTCCACAGCCTTCCCGGGAGCAGACAAAGGGTTTTTCTCCGGTGTGCCGACGCCTGTGTATTGTCAAGCTGTCTGAGCGTTGGAACGCTTGTCCACAGCCTTCCCGGGAACAGACAAAAGGTTTTTCTCCCGTGTGCGTAAGCCTGTGTTTTGTCAGGTAGTCTGATCGTTTGAACGCTTGTCCGCAGCCTTCAAAGGAGCAGACAAAGGGTTTTTCCCCCGTATGCACACGCAAGTGTTGTTGTAGATAGCCTGATCGTGAAAACCAACGTCCACAGCCCTCACGCAGACAGACAAAGCGTTTTCCTCCGGTGTGAGGGCGAACGCCTGGCATAGGCGCCCCCCTGTTCCTGAACGGCTGTTCATAGCCATTGTCATGGTCTCCGGCCGCCTTTGCTGACGCGAGCAACAATCCCGATTTTCTGTGTGAGCCGGTAACGGGAACTGGGTCCATGGGACTGCCTCGATGATCAACAGTCAGGCTTGGACAGCAGTGACACGCTGGTATGACACCCGGCAGCTGACAGGCCGGTCAGCTGTGCTGCCCCGTCGCACGGCTTCGGACCTGAGTCCTGCTCTGAAAATGGCGCCATTGCGCTGAACGCCCGGCTTTACTGTTCGCCATGCGCCGGAGAAATCAACGCCTGCCAGAAGGCCTTGTCGTCATCCGTGAGAAGGAATGCCGGAACATCCTTGTCAGAGGCATGGGTACTGATCGATGGCAGCCAGTCGTCGAAGAGTGTGTGATCAGTGCTCCCTGTTAACCAGTCGGACATTCCCCCCGTTGCGGACGGCGACTGTTCCCAGTCGAACTGGGCGGTTGATGGCGGCGATGCCGGGGACAGGTTCAGCCCCGGCGATTGCAGCTGGTGCCTGTCTGAAGGGTCCAGGCTCCGGTCGAAAAACGCACAGACACCGGAGGATGCTGTCGCCATGGCGTGGGGGCTGTCGCTGCAAACACCGGTGCGCTGGCGTTGCCGACCAGAATCCAGGTTCAGGCCCACCCCGGCGTCGAGACGGGACACCTCTGTCGTGGAACCAGTCGAAGGAGGATACTGCGTTGTGACCGGCAGCGGCTGACCAGCTTCAGGATTCTGGAAACAGGACGGACTTTTCGCACGCGCAAGAAAGTGCCCGGAGCTGGCCCCTGATGACCGGCAGTCGCTGGTGGAGTCCTTTCGCAAACGCACCCAGGAACCTGCTGTGGCGCAGCGGCGCAAATGACGAACACGGGAACCTGGCCCTCCGACCGCAGGTCCACCGCCGGCATGAGAATAAACAAAGGTTTTTTTTCCTGAGTGGCAGCGCTGGTGTGCTTTCAGATTGCCTGATGTTGCGGACGCATATCCGCAGCCTTCCCAAGGACAGTCAAAGGGTTTTTCTCCGGAGTGGATGCGCCAGTGTTTTTTCAGGTTGTCTGAGTGTGCGAACGAACCACCACAGCCTTCCCAAGGACAGACAAAGGTTTTTTCGCCTGAGTGGCGGCGCACGTGTGCTCTCAGATTGCTTGATATCGCGGACGCATATCCACAGTCTTCCCAAGGACAGACAAAGGGCTTTTCTCCCTTATGCACACGCAAGTGTTGTTTCAGGTAGCCTGATGCAGCAGACGCATATTCGCAGCCTTCCCAGGAGCAGACAAAGGGTTTTTCTCCTGAATGGGCACGCAAGTGTACTCTCAGACTGCCTGCTATCGCTGACGCATATCGACAGTTTTCATGGGGGCAGACAAAGGGTTTTTCCCCCGTATGCACACGCAAGTGTTGTTGTAGATGGCCTGATCGTGAAAACCAACGTCCACAGCCTTCACGCAGACAGACAAAGCGTTTTCCTCCGGTGTGAGGGCGAACGCCTGGCATAGGGGCACCCCTGTTCCTGAACGGCTGTTCATAGCCAGCAGGCCTGCTGGCCAAACCATTGCCATGGTCTCCGGCCGCCTTTGCTGACGCGAGCAACGATCCCGGTTTTGGGTGTGAGCCGGTAACGGGAACTGGATCCATGGGACTGCCTCGATGATCAACAGTCTGGCTTGGACAGCAGTTGCCCTCTTGTGTGACACCCGGCAGCTGACAGGCCGGTCAGCTGTGCTGCCCCGTCGCACGGCTTCGAGCCTGAGTCCTGCTCTGAAAATGGCGCCATTGCGCTGAGTGCCCGGCTTTACTGTTCGCCATGCGCCGGCGAGAGCAACGCCCGCCAGAAGGCCTTGTCGTCATCCGAGAGCAGTGATGACCCAACCTCCAGCCCAGATGCGCTGCTACTGCACAATGCCGGCCAGTCTGCGAAGAGATTGTGATCAGTGCTCCATGGTAACCAGTCGGACACTCCCCCCGTTGCGGACGACGACTGCTCCCACTCAAACTGCGCGACTGGTGGCGTCGGAGCCGGGGACAGGTTCGGCCCCGGCGATCGCAGCTTGTGCCCGTCTGAAGGGGCCAGCCCCCGGTCGAAACCCTCACAGATGCCGGAGGATACTGTCGCTATGGCACCAGGGCTGTCGCTGGAAACAGCGGTGCGCTGGCGCGCCACACCGACCTCTGGATACAGGCCCGCCTGCGCATCGAGACAGGCCGCCACTGCTGCGCAACCAGGCGAAGGAGAATGCTGCGTTGTGACCGGCAGCGACTGGCCAGTTTCCAGCGTCTGACAACACGACGGACTTCGCGCACGCGCAAGAGCGTGCCCGCAACTGGCCCCTGATGACATGCTGTCCTTGCGTAACCGCACAAAAGAACCTGCCTGGGCGCAGCGGCGCACATGACGAGCAAGGGAAGCTGACTGTCCGAACGCGCGTCCACAGCCTTCCCAAGGGCAGCCAAAGGGCTGTTTTCCTGAGTGGCGGCGCAAGTGCAGGTTCACATTGCCTGATCGTCCGGACGCATATCCACAGCCCTCCCAGGGACAGACAAACGGCTTTTCTCCTGAGTGGCAGCGCAAGTGTTGTTTCAGGTGGTCTAATCGTCCGAACGCAGATCCACAGTTTTTCCAGGAACAGACAAAGGGCTTTTCTCCTGAGTGGCAGCGCTTGTGTTGTTTCAGATGGCATGATGTTGCGAACGCATATCCACAGTTTTCCCGGGGACAGACAAAGGGCTTTTCTCCTGAGTGGCAGCGCTTGTGTACTTTCAGATCGCCCAGGCGTCCGGACGCATATCCACAGTTTTCCCGGGGACAGACAAAGGGCTTTTCTCCTGAGTGGCAGCGTTTGTGTACTGTCAGATCGCCTGATCGTCTGGACACATAACCACAGTTTTCCCAGAGACAGATAAAGGGCTTTTTCCCTGAGTGTCTGCGCCAGTGTGCTTTCAAATCGTCTGGTCGTACGGACACATATCCACAGTTTTCCCAGGGGCAGACAAAGGGCTTTTCTCCCTTATGCACACGCAAGTGTTTTTTCAGATTGCATGATGTTGTGGACGCATATCCGCAGCCTTGCCTGGGGCAGATAAAGGGTTTGTCTCCTGAGTGGAAACACAGGTGCACTCTCAGATTGGCTGATAGCACGGACGCATATCCACAGTTTTCCCGGGGACAGACAAAGGACTTTTCTCCCTTATGCACACGCAAGTGTTGTTGTCGATGGCCTGATTGTGTGCACCTGTATTCACAGCTTTCATCAGGACAGACAAAGCGTTGCTCCCTGGTGCGCGTACGAACGCCTGGCCGCAGGGCACTCTTTTTTCTGCGCTCTTGTTGCCACCCAGCCGGCGCGCTGGCGACAGCTTTGGCCTGGACACAGACAGCGGGCCGGGCCTGGTTTCGTGGAAGGCCCGGGCCACCGGCCGCCGCTGCCGGTGCGAGCAACGGTTCCGGTTTTCTGTGTGATCCTGTGATGGGAAAGCTGTCCATGGGAAGCCTGAATGATCAACAGTCAGGCTTGGACAGCAGCTGCACGCTTGTGTGCCACCCGACCGCAGACAGGCCGGTCAGCTATACTGCCCCGCCGCACAACTTTGGGCCTGAGTCCTGCACCGACAATAGAGCCAACGCGCTGAACGCCCGGCTTTACTGTCCGCCATGCGCCGGAGAGATCAACGCCTGCCAGAAAGCCTTGTCGTCATCCGTGAGAGGGAATGGCAGAACATCCTTGTCAGAGGCATTGGTACTGATCGATGGCAGCCAGTCGTCGAAGAGTGTGTGATCAGTGCTCCATGGTAACCAGTCGGACATTCCCCCCGTTGCGGACGGCGATTGTTCCCAGTCGAGCTGGGCGGTTGATGGCGGCGATGCAGGGGACAGGTTCAGCCCCGGCGATCGCAGCTTGTGCCTGTCTGAAGGGTCCAGGCTCCGGTCGAAAAGCGCACAGACACCAGAGAATTCTGTCGCGCCAGAGCGGGGGCTGTCGCTGGCAACACCGGGGCTCTGGTGTTGCCGACCAGACTTCAGGTTCGTCCCGGCGTTGAGACGAGTCGCCGCTGTAGTTGAAACAGTCGAAGGAGGAGACTGCGTTGTGACCGGCAGCCGCTGGCCAGCTTCAAGGTGCTGGATACAGGACGGACTTTGCGCACGAGCAAGAGAGCGCCCGGACCTGGCCCCTGAAGACCGGTAACCTCTGGTGCTGTCCTTGCGCCAACGCACAAAAGAACCTGCTTTGGCGCGGCGGCGCACATGACGAGAACGGGAACCTGACCGTCCGGACGCACGTCCACCGCCGGCATGAGAACGGACACAGGGTTTGTCTCCTGAGTGGACACGCACGTGTCTTGTCAGCGTGTCTGATCGTTGGGACCTGTATCCACAGTTTTCCCAGGGACAGACAAAGAGCTTTTCTTTTGAGTGGAGGCGCAAGTGTCTTGTCAAGTCGGCTGACTGTCTGAACGCTTGTCCACAGCCTTCCCAGAGACAGACAAAGGGCTTTTCTCCTGAGTGGACACGCAAGTGTACTCTCAGAGAGCCTGGTAGCGCGGACGCATATTCACAGCCCTGCCTGGGACAGACAAAGGGCTTTGCTCCAGAGTGCACAGTGCGCAAGTGGTATGTCAGAGCGCTTGGTTGTGCGAACGAATGTCCACAGCCTTCATGAGAACACAGAAGGGGCTTTTCTCCTGAGTGGATACGCCAGTGCACTCTCAGATTGCCTGCTTTTGCGGACGCATATCCGCACCCTTTCCAGGAACAGGCAAAAGGTTTTTTTCCTGAGTGGACAAGCAAGTGCACTCTCAGATGGTCTGATCTGGCGGCCGCATATCCGCAGCCTTCCCAGGAACAGCGGAGGGGTTTTTCTCCTGAGTGGACACGCAAGTGTACTTTCAGATTTCCCGCTATCGCGGACGCATATCCGCAGCCTTCCCAAGGACAGCCAAAGGGTTTTTCTCCTGAGTGGACACGCAGGTGTACTTGCAGATTGCCTGATTTTGCTGATGTATATCCGCAGTTTTCCCAAGGACAGCCAAAGGTTTTTCTTTCTGAGTGGAGGCGCAAATGTCTTGTCAATTCGCTCGATTGTCTGAACGCTTGCCCACAGCCATCCCAAGGACAGACACAGGGTTTTTCTCTTGCGTGTACAGTGCGCACGTGTCTTGTCAGAGTGCTTGATTGTGCGAACGAATGCCCACAGCCTTCATGAAAACAGAGAAAGGGTTTTGCTCCTGAGTGGACACGCAAGTGTCTTGTCAGGAAGTCTGATCGTCCGGACGCATATCCACAGTTTTCCCAGGGACAGACAAAGGACTTTTCTTCCTTATGCTCATGCAAGTGTTGTTGTCGATGGCCTGAGTCAGTGCACCTGTGTGCACAGCTTTCATGAAGACAGACAAAGCGTTTTGCCCTGGTGCCACTACGCAAGTCAGGCAGCGAGGCTCTCTTTTTTCTGCGCTCTTGTTGACAAGCAGCCTGCGCGCTGGCTACAGCTTTGGCCTGGACGCAGACTGGCGGCCGGGCGCGTTTGCGTGGGAGGCCCCGGCCACCGGCCGCCGCTGCTGGCGCGCGGTACGATTCCGCTTCTGTGTGTGAGCCTGTGACGGGAAATCTGTCCATGGGAAGCCTTGATGATCAACAGTCAGGCTTGGACAACAGCTGCACGCTTATGTAATGCCCGGCATCTAACAGCCCGCTCAGCTGTGCTGCCCCGCCGCACGGCTGCGGGCCTGAGTCCTGCACCCAAAATGGCGCCATTGCGCTGAGTGCCCGGCTTTACCATTTGCCATGCGCCGGCGAGAGCAACGCCTGCCAGAAGGCCTTGTCGTCATCCGTGAGGGCTGATGACCCAAGCTCCAGCTCAGATACACTGCTACTGCACAATGCCGCCCAGTCTTCGAAGAGATTGTGATCAGTGCTCCATGGTAACCAGTCGGACACGCCCCCCGTTGCGGACAGCGACTGCTCCCACTCAAACTGCGCGGCTGGTGGCATCGGCGCCGGGGACAGGTTCAGCCCCGGTGATCGCTGTTCTTCCCCGTCTGAAGGGGCCTGCCCCCGGTCGAAATCCTCACAGATGCCGGAGGATACTGTCGCTATGGCACCAGGGCTGTCGCTGAAAACAGCGGTGCGCTGGCGTTGCCGAACAGTCTCCATGTTCAGGTCTGCCCCGACCTTGAGACAGGCCGCCGCTGTCGTGGAAAAAGTCGAAGCAGGATACGGCGTTGTGACCGGCAGCGGCTGGCCCGCTTCCAGGTTCTGGAAACAGGACACACTTTGCGCACGCGTAGGCGTACGAGAGTACCCGGCTCTGGCCTGTGATGACCGGCAGCGGCTGGTGGAGTCCTTGCGCACACGCACAACGCAAGCTCCTTTGGCGCTGCGGTGCAGAAAACGCGCAAGCGAACCTGAACGTCCGCACGCATATCCACCGCCTGCATGAGAACCGACAAAGTGTCTTTCTCCTGAGTGGACACGCAGATGTAGTCTCAGATTGCCTGCTCTTGCGGACGCATGTCCGCAGCCTTGCCTGGGACAGACAAAGGACTTTTTTCCTGAGTGGACACGCAAGTGTTCTGTCAGGGTGTCTGATCGTGTAAACAAACGTCCACAGCCTTCATGAAGACAGACAAAAGGTTTTTTTCCCGAGTGGGTACGCAGGTGTCTTCTGAGAGTGGCGACTTGTGCAAATACACGTCCACAGTCCTCATGTGAACAGACAAAGGGTTTTTCCCCGGAGTGGATACGCAGGTGGTTTTTCAAAGTGGCGATATGTGTAAAAGAAACACCACAGCCTTCATGGGGACAGATAAAGGGTTTTGCTCCTGAATGGGTGCGCAGGTGTACTTGCAGATTGCCTGATAATGCGAACGCATATCCGCAGCCTTTCCAGGGACAGTCAAAGGGTCTTTCTCCTGAGTGGACACGCAAGTGTCTTTTCAGGAGGTCTGATCGTCCGCTCGCATATCTACAGTTTTCCCAAGGACAGACAAAAGGTTTTTCTCCTGAGTGGACGCACAAGTGTACTTTCAGATTGCGTGGTATCGCGGACGCATATCCACAGTTTTCATGAGGACAGACAAAGGGTTTTTCTCCTGAATGGAAACGCAAGTGTTGTTTCAGGTGGTCTGATCGTCCGCACGCATATCCACAGTTTTCCCAGGGACAGACAAAGCGTTTTGTCCTGGTGCAAGTACGAAAGCCGGGCAGCGGGGCCCTCTTTTTCCTGCGCTCTTGTTGACAACCCGCCGACGCGCTGGCAGCACCTTTGGCCTGGATGCAGCCAGGGGGCCGGGCCTGTTGTCGTGGGAGGCCCAGGCCTCCGGCCGCTGGCTCTGGCGCGAGGAACAGTTCCGGTTGTCTGCGTGGCCTTGTGACGGGAAATCTGTCCATGGGAAGCCTTGATGATGAACAGTCAGGCTTGGACAACAGCTGCACGCCTGGGTGACACCCGACCGCTGACAGGCCGGTCAGCCATGCTCCCCCGCCGCACGGCTTCGAGCCTGAGTCCTG
>MPMQ01000194.1 GCA_002238585.1 Kistimonas sp. bin40
ATATAGCCTCCATCATGTCATCACGCGTGGCGTAGCGTGCAGGATTCATGGCATTGCTGACCTCATAAGCGACCGGATCTTCGATACCAATTTTCCGCAGATTTTTGTACAAGTGCTCGGACACGATCAGCTCCCCACAGCCCACGGGTGGACACCACTGGTTCGGACAGAAAAAAATTAGCAGGTTTTTTGGAGGGCGCCCGGATTTTTTTAAATAAAAAAAGATCTTAAGCAGACTGAGGGCCTGACCCCGTTCTTTGTCTTTTCTCGAAAAGTTGGCGGCGAGCCCCCCTGATGGAAAACAGGTATGAAAGCCGATGGCATCGGCTGTCTCGTCAGCGGGAAACGGGCGCTGACAAGGGCGGCTCGTCGAGGGAGTTATCCCGGAGGGGTTCCCGGCTGCTGCAAAACAGAAGGTTCTGTATAGGGCGCAAAAGATAAAAAACAATGCTGTATCCAGTGGCCGCTGGTGCTGAACGGTTTCGTTCAGCGGTAGTCCCTGTGGCTTTGTATAACCGAACAGATAACCGCAGCAGTGCATGGACGACGTCAACTCGCTGGTAAAAGCACTGCAAGCCCTCCTCTCCTGGCAGCAAACTCGCATCCTGTTTGTCGCCCAGTTTGTCCGCGCCTTGCTTCGCAGTCGGTCGTGTAACCTGGAGATAGAGTCAAATCTGGTGGTGGAGGCCATGATTCCACTGGCGTCAACAACTGGCCTGTGTCTAGTGGCCAGGAGCAGGTCACCGCTTCTGTGGAGAGGCGAAGGCGCTGGCGCTGAACAAACACTGGTGCCCCGCAAAATCCCTGTTCATACCGGGGTTGGACTTGCTGCGTCGCGCGCTGCTCAATGCCGCTGCGGGCAGAGCATGCAGTATAGGGAGCATTCACGACATTGACATCATAAGCTTCGAACTGCTGTGTCTTGGGATCCACTCTTCATCGTCAGTATCGTCAGCATCGTCAGTATCGTCAGTATCGTCAGTCTCCTGTGCCCTTGCTGTTGAGTCGCAGGCTGGGGTGCCACAGCAACGCGCGGCCGTTCGAGGACAGCAGAATTCCGGCCAGCTTTTCAACAGCCAAGCCCGTAGTTGTCGGCGGTGGTGCTACGCATGTACCGCGTTGCTTGTCCTGGTCTGCTGGTCTGCTGGTCTGCCTGTTCCTGATGCGAAATCCTCGGGTTTTGGCTTGAGAAGGGGCTATCAGTGTGCGCTCTGGACTTGTTGGTGTGCGACCCTTGTGTGCTGTCGCAACCAGCAGACCGGACACTCTGCCTGAGCCTGCCGACCAGTCGACCCCGGGACAGAGCGGTAAGAGCTGTGTGTGGCCTGCGAGAGGTTTTTCCAGTGCCCGGGTAAGTTGCACGCCACC
>MPMQ01000195.1 GCA_002238585.1 Kistimonas sp. bin40
CTGCTACTGCACAATGCCGCCCAGTCTTCGAAGAGATTGTGATCAGTGCTCCATGGTACCCAGTCGGACATTCCCCCCGTTGCGGACAGCGACTGCTCCCACTCAAACTGCGCGGCTGGTGGCGACGGCGCCGGGGACAGGTTCAGCCCCGGCGATCGCAGCTCGTGCCCGTCTGAAGGGGCCAGCCCCCGGTCGAAATCCTCACAGATGCCGGAGGATACTGTCGCTATGGCACCAGGGCTGTCGCTGAAAACAGCGGTGCTCTGGCGTTGCCGAACAGTCGCAAGGTTCAGGTCCGCCCCGACGTTGAGACGGGCCGCCGCTGTCGTGGAAAAAGTCGAAGGAGGATACGGCGTTGTGACCGGCAGCTGCTGGCCCGCCTCCAGGTTCTGAGAACAGGACGCACTTTTCGCACGCGTACGCGTGTGCCCGGACCTGGCCCCTGAAGACCGGTAACCTCTGGTGGAGTCCTTGCGCACACGCACAACGCCAGCTCCTTTGGCGCTGCGGTGCAGAAAACGCGCAAGCGAACCTGAACGTCCGCACGCATATCCACCGCCTGCATGAGAACCGACAAAGTGTCTTTCTCCTGAGTGGACACGCAGGTGTAGTCTCAGATTGGCTGCTCTTGCGGACGCATGTCCGCAGCCTTGCCAGGGACACTCAAAGGGTTTTTCGTTTGAGTGGACGCGCAAGTGCCTTCTCAGGGTGCTTGATCGTACGAACGCGTGTTTACAGCCTTCATAAAAGCAGCCGAAAGGCTTTTTTCCCGCGTGGATACGCAGGTGGCTTCTGAGAGTGGCGACTTGTGCAAATACACGTCCACAGCCTTCATGTGAACAGGCAAAGGGTTTTTCCCCTGAGTGGACACGCAGGTGGTTTTTCACAGTGGAGATATGTGCAAAAGAAACACCACAGCCTTCATGGGGACAGATAAAGGGTTTTACTCCTGAATGGGTGCGCAGGTGTACTTTCAGATTGCTTGACAATGCGAACGCATATCCGCAGCCTTCCCAAGGACAGTCAAAGGGTTTTTCTCCTGAGTGGACACGCCAGTGTCTTGTCAGGAGCTCTGATCGTCCGGTCGCATATCCACAGTTTTCCCAAGGACAAACAAAGGGTTTTTCGCCTGAATGGAAGCGCAAGTGTTGTTTCAGGTGGTCTGATCGTCCGCTCGCATATCCACAGTTTTCCCAAGGACAAACAAAGGGTTTTTCTCCTGAATGGAAACGCAAGTGTTGTTTCAGGCGGTCTGATCGTCCGCTCGCATATCCACAGTTTCCCCACGGACAAACAAAGGGTTTTTCTCCTGAATGCACACGCAAGTGTTGTTTCAGGTGGCATGGTCGTC
>MPMQ01000196.1 GCA_002238585.1 Kistimonas sp. bin40
TATCTTGATCGGGCAGGTCTTGCGCAAGGCTGCCAGGAAAGCTTTGGCGGATAAGGCGGTTTTGTTCTGTCTGACCTGGACGAATACCCAGCGAGTGGCACGATCAATGGCAACGAAAAGATAGCGGCGCCTTTTTTCATCGGCCATCTTCGGTAGGTATTTGACATCGACGTGCAGGAATCCCGGCTCATAGGACTTGAACGGTTTATAACCCGCTCGGGTTTCGAGCTGGCGAGGCACACGGGAAATTCCCTTGCGCTTAAGCAGACGGTGTAGTGCGGAGCGTGTGGACTTCTCGTTAATAAACTCCTTGGTAACTACTAACAGATCGTCCAAGGGGAGCCAAAGGGTTGTGCGCAGGGCGGTGACCACTACTTCCTGAGCAGGTGTCAGCGTGGTCTGCAGATGGAGGGCAGTATGCGAGTAATCTTCCACCGTATTGCGCGTCTTCCAGCGGCGGATCGTGTCTTTTGAGACACCCAGTTCAACAGCCAGAGCCGAAATGGGCAAAGGTGAAGACTGGATATAGGCACGGCGGTGCGGAGTGGTCGTGGCGTTTTTGTGCAGTTGAATGTTCATGCTGACTGACTCCAGAGTAGGTCTATGAGCTCACTCATTGTTGCACGTCCTACAAATAATGAGCGACGTGTGATGCATAGATAATCGTCCGGGACCTGACAGTTAGGCATGGCCGTCTCTCCTCTTTGCTGGAAATAAAGGCGGCTTAATTTCGAGAAAATTAATGCACAAGGATGTGTTTGGCTGCCCCTGAAGGAGCGATTTTGGTTGCTTGAACATCTGTTCTGGCTGGTTGTACAGTGATTCTGGAAACCACAGAAAAGTGTTCAAGCGTTACCAGAATGGGCGTTCAAGTGATGCCAGAATATGCACCTGGTTTTCAACAGCCGGGGTGCGACGGGTTGTCAAGGGAGAGAAAAGCGACCGGAGCTGCTGACAGTCTGGCTCGACGCTACGTAGCAGAGGGGCCGGACGAGGTGTGCACATGGAAGGCGGCTCCCCTCAACATCAGATAGCCTTGCAAACCGAGCGTATGAAAGCCAGCATCCGCATGAAAGTTGAACAGGGCTTCCGCTCATCATCAAGCGCCCGTTCAGACTGCGGCAGGCGGCGCATGGCGGCCTGAGGGAAAGTGGCAATAAGCTGGTCATGTTGTTTGTCTTGGCCAGTTTGATGCGCCTGGACCAGATGATCCGTTTGGAGCCGGAGTTCCCCCGAGGCCGGAAAGCGGCCTTGACCGGGGCAATGCAGGAAGACGTTCCCTTTTTGAAGGCTCGCTGGTCGGTAAGCCCGAATATCTTTTGGGCTTGTTGCGAACATGCCCCTTACGGT
>MPMQ01000197.1 GCA_002238585.1 Kistimonas sp. bin40
CAGGGGCACGAATGCGCCAATGTAGACATTCGTCCAGTCGGCAGCTGATGCAGTAGTACCTGTTGGCCCGGTCTCTGCTGGCGCAGCCTCTGTTGGTTGAGTCACCGGTCCATCATGGGCAGATGGCACCGGGCGCGGCACGGCCTGTCCCGTCAGCGCAGGCCGGGCCCAACTCAGGCAGCCTCCCAGCTCGGGTATCTGAATCTGCCAGCCCCGGTGGGGTACAGCAAGATCGGTCTGGACACCGCGTGGCAGTGCAAACACCTGCCCCCCGGTCACCGTCAGCTGAACATCTCCTGTCACATGACCCGCCCAGTCAGGCTGCCAATGCGTATCCATCTCACCGGTACCCAGATGCCAACGTCGCAGACTGGCAGACTGCCCCGCTTGCTGGCGCACCGCGTAGAGCCAGTCACCGGCGCGGGCCAGCAAGGCCGCCCCGCCCGGCTGCCCGGACAGATCAATCGTCTGGCGCAAACGCGGGCAGACGTCAGCACCAGGGCGCGCACCCAGCCCGTACACCTTCACCAGGTCACTGTCAGCCTGCTGCATCCACAGCTGCAACTCGCCCTCTTGCGTCGACAACAGCCGCGCCTGGCCTGTCAGGGATCCATACTCGGTCAGCCGATACGTATTATTCAAAGCGTCCCCGGATCCCAATGACAACTGCACCAGCTGGACCGGCCGCCCCGGTTGCTGATACAGCTGAAACATCTGATAGTTATCCCGCATCAGACTGTGGAGAGGAGCCCCGTCCCGCAGCGCAGGATCGTCCGTGCACGGCTGATGCGCACTATCAAAGCCATACACAAGGTCACGGATTGTTCCAGTGCCAGGCTCTCTGCCTCGCCGGGGAACCAACAGGGGAACCAACCGGTTTACACGAAACAGCCCCTTCGCATTGTTGTCCTGCTGCCAGGGGTAGCTCTGCCTGGTCACCAGCCACCAGACCGGCCTCCCGTCATCCCAGACACTGGGCCCGCAAGTCAAAGACTGCAAGACTTCATGCGGGTAACGGTGGCAATTCATGATCTCACAGTCCTCGCCACCGCTTCTCCTGCCAGAAAAAGCCAGTGCCACAACGGCTTGCCACAATCCCTTGGGTTCAAAGCTGTTGACGCGCAAATCCCAATCTTTCTGAAGCGGAGCAAGCCGCGATCCTCCACTTCCGGTGCTATCAGGGAGTTGGAAGGGCCTGGTATCAACATCTGGCGCAAGGCTGCAGTTATAGGAACTGGCCCTGTAGCCTGCCGTATCAATCACTGTGCTGGCCTTGTGCAGACTCGTCTGCGGTAACGCCCAGGATGGAAACAACGGCAAATCCGCATCTCCCCCCG
>MPMQ01000198.1 GCA_002238585.1 Kistimonas sp. bin40
CGAGATGCCGCGATGGCAAGCCAGCTTCCGTGCGGCGACAGCAGCCCTTCCCAACAGTGGGAGAGGAGCCCCCTGGTAATGCGTTGTGTCTGCCAGTGGGCGCCATGGCGGTCAAAAACCCAGGCAGTCCCGAAGGCTACATAAACGAAGTGACGGCTGTCGTTACTGAACTGCATGGTCTGGGGACGAGAGCTGAGCATTGTGTCTGGAGCCTGGTGGCTTGCCCATCGCAGGCTGGAGCACCCTTGCCATACACTGGGTGCCGTCTCGCCATATAACAGCAGCCAGGCGCCGGTCTTCAGGGCCAGCCAGCGCGCATCGGGACTGAAGACCGCCATGTCAACTTTGGTGTGGCACAGTTCTACGTCAGGGGCTGGCAGCCAACCGCCATCGGGCTGCAATAACCATATCTGCAGCTGTCCCATTTGGGTGACAGCCAGCAACTGACGACTGTCCTGGCTGAAGCACGCCTCACTGAAGAGACGAGGGTCATCGCCGAGGGGCACAATTGTCCTGTGGAGGCCGGTGTTGTCGTGCCGCCAGACACTCATGGTTTCAGTGTCCTGGGCTCGACGCGCGTCCCGAATCATAAAATGGCGACCATCCGGGCTGTAACTCAGTTCGTCATTGTCAAAAGATACCAGGCAACAACAAGGGATGTTGGGGGCACTATCATCGACATGAATACGGTTGGTCTGCAGCATGCCCAGTGTCAGAGCATGGAAAAGCTCTTGTTTTGAAAGAAATTGCCCGGCCATCCCCCCTTGCTCCTCTCTCTGTTCCTGTGCCGGTGGTCGTTGTTCATGGATCGCCAGCCGTTCACGCATGAGATCTGCATCCAGTGTCTGTTCCAGGTGGTGCCGGAAGTGCGCGGGATAAGCGTTTGCAAGACTGCGCAGTTGCAATTTGCGCTGTCGTGCAATCTGGTACCACTGTCGGCAGGTCCCGGCTGCGCGGCCCAGGTCTGAGAGGTTGAGATGGGATAGCACTTTCTCCAGCAGATACGCAGGCCAGCAGCCGATATCCTGTCCGCATTGCTGCGGCATGGCGACAGACATGCCCGGCTGAGCAGTGGGCGCTGTCGTCGGGGTTGATTCTTGTGCCACTGGCACAGCGATGCCATAACCGAAGGCGGCCGCTGAGTGTTGGGAGTCGAGCGCCAGACAACAGGGCACTGCCTCTGTGGGGGGGCTGAGGGGGAGGCTCATAATCTGGCGTTCCTGCTCTTTGTGTGCGGGTGGGGTCAACTTGGACACTCGCCAGTGGACAGGGTTCAGCAAGGCTGTAGCCAGTACCGATTACAGACACTGGTGCTTCTTCCTT
>MPMQ01000199.1 GCA_002238585.1 Kistimonas sp. bin40
GTAGCACTTGAGCTTGCTCTGATCAGATATCGTCTCCGTCTGCTAACACCGTCATGGCATCAGAGGAATATTCCCGATAATTCATCAACAGCAGCTGGCGTATTGGCTCGTGGCATCTGCACCCTTTTGTGTTCACAGCAATGATGCGGCGACAAGGACACAGACGCGCTGGAGCGGTTGCTGGTGCACCGTTTCCCGCCAGGTATGCGCCGCATTCGGCTGGTGATTGCGGCCGGCTTTTCCAATTACATTGACATTGGTCTTGATGATACTAGTCTTTCGTCGTTTATGGTCGTACGCTGGGTGCGCGTGGAGAGGAGCCTGATGTTAAACGTCAATGGTTTTTGCAGGAGAGGGCTTGCCTCTGTGCTTGGCTTGGTGGCGTGCGCCGTTCTCACGCCAGTCGCGTGGGGCGATATAGACAGTGGAGAACTGCCGTGTGTGTCGATAACCAGAAAAGTAAGTCTTTATTGGATGCTCTGGGTACGAAGGAATTCAGGGACCGTATGGTGACAATAGACAAATTCCTGGAGGCTGGTCCGGACTCTTTTAAGGACGAGGCAAAGAGACTGGGTGCCTCAGATTCAGATGAAGATAAAGAACAGCTCGAGCGATTCAGAAAAGATATGGAAAATTTTCCATACTGTAATGCGGATCCACTTCTCTTGTGTTTTGATAAGATGCGAATTGCCGCTGACAAGCGAAAGAAGACTAATAAATTGGGCAAGAGGCCAAAGGGAGAGGCATTGCGCATGCGCCTGGATATCATCTCAAATGAAGATGTGCTGCGTACAGTTTTCACTCGAGACGTGATGCGGGATATACTTCCCCTCATGCATGCGAAACTGCGTAAGTCATTCCTCAGAAGCGGGGCACTGGAGTTCCTCGACGACAAGGGTTCATCCGATCTAACGAGCCGAGCGCCCGATTATGAGCCGTTGGTTGTGGACGTTGAGGTCGATTACGACACAGAGCAAAAAGAAGTCACAATCAATTACGCCAACCTGTCGAAACATCTCAACTCTCTCAACCACACAAGAAAAACTGACGACGAGTTTTCGTATGCAGGGCCAACCGCCGGTTTGTACGACTACGAGAGGCAGCTTTTGGGTAGCAAGGTTTTGCTCCGCAACTTGTTAAAAGCAGGTGCATTGCAACTCTACTCTGGTGACCTGCACGCGATGGTCCACTTTGATGGCTCTGATGACCCTGCTGTGAAAGCGGATGAGGCCGGAGTGGAGGGAAAAGCTGTGGAAGACTTTGTGCGGCTGGTCAACAGGTTGCATGATCCCGAGGAGCGGAGTCAATGGAAATGACTGGAGT
>MPMQ01000200.1 GCA_002238585.1 Kistimonas sp. bin40
CCCGTCAGGGGGGCTTCTCTGCGCTAACGCTTTCGTTACCGGGCAGCGCCCTGATTCAGTAGCCGACACACATTCTGGTAATAGGGCTCATCCATATACTCCCTGCGTCTCTCGTGGGTCACGTAATAGTCCGGCTCGTACTTTTTCCGTGCCTTGTCCTTATCAAACCGGTAGGAGATATAGGGGTGATCCTGGCCACAGGGCAGATCGGTGATAGGGCGTCGGCCTGGACGGATGTTGTTTTCCTGTAAGATGGTCTCTATCTCATTGAGGGTTTGAGCGATGTTGTCTGCCTGAAAGCGGTCGGGAATGGCTTGCGCTGCCTGCGTCTCGTCCATGCAATAGAGCGTAAACTGTCCTCCATTTTTGAAGCGCGGATTCCGCAAGGTGGCCTCGTCCGGCCAGGGGTAGGTCGACTTCCAGACCAGGAACGGACAGTCGTTTTTGTGCAGAACTTGTGCCATCAGCGGCCAGGCTTTCTCATAATCATGGGGGTGCAGGCTGATCCGGAACTTGTGTCCAGATTTGTCCTGATCCTCGCAAAACTCGTCGTAGGCAGTGCCATCGAAATAAGAGATAAAGCCCGATGCTGGCATATGGAAATAAGTACGCGTGTCAGGGTCCAGCCAGTCAAAGTCCTGTGTCATGTATTTCTGGAGCTGGCTTTGATTGCGTGCATAGTCCTTCTGGCAGCGCATCAGCAGTCTTTCACAGCACTCCTTGAAAATGCATTCAAGTCCGCTTTCGTTCATGCTGTCAGGCCCAAAAAGTCTCATTTGCAGGAACAACTCTTCTTGCAAATTGTTTCTGTAATGAGTCAGCTCCTGCTCGGAAAGGGCAGCAAGCACGTTTTTTTCAGGAATTTTTGCTTGCAGGTAGGCCTGAAATGCTGGCTTGTCTGGCATAAACGCCTCCAGCAGGGGCTCCCACTTCTTCATGGCATGACGGGCGGCTCTGGCCGCCTCCATCGCGTGAGCAGAGTCAGTCACCCAGTCCTGGAAGGCCTCACTGCCTGGTGCGGGCGTGCCCAGATCCAATGAGTACAGTCGGATATCCAGATTTCTGCAGGCCAGGTGAAAATCCGCATCGGGGAAAAAGTCCGGTTTGGCCTGCTGCAACTCCAGATACCGAACAAGGTAGCTTGCTGGAAAAACCCTATGTTGCAGATCGTAGTTGCCAGTCACCGGGTCGCATAACAGATTCAGCAAGCGCTCTGGCGTCATGTTCAGTGCGGGAGCAATTTCTTGTATCACGTGCAGCTGGTTGTCGAGGACCGCTTTGTCGTTGTCCGA
>MPMQ01000201.1 GCA_002238585.1 Kistimonas sp. bin40
TTCAAGTAGAGCCAGGGCAACAGCTCATCAAGGCTGCTGGTTCGCTTCAGGTAGGGAGGAACCAGCACGGAATTGAATTTATTCCCGCTGCCTGACCGGTCTCGAACTTTAGGAATTTTCACTGGCAACTGCGCCAAGGCCTGTCTGTATATCGCGCTCGGGTAGATAGTGCCAATCCGAGAACCCTCCAAAATTTCACACCAGCAGAAATTTTATGAAAGGGATTAGCTGTCAGGTCCCGGACGATTGTCTATGCATCACACGTCGTGCATTATTTGTAGGACGTGCAACAATGAGTGAGCTCATAGACCTACTCCGGAGTCAGTCAGCATGAACATTCAACTGCACAAAAACGCCACGACCACTCCGCACCGTCGTGCCTGTATCCAGTCATCACCTTTGCCCATTTCGGCTCTGGCAGTTGAACTGGGTGTCTCAAAAGACACGATCCGCCGCTGGAAGAGGCGCAATACGGTGGAAGATTACTCGCATACTGCCCTCCATCTGCAGACCACGCTGACACCTGCTCAGGAAGTAGTGGTCACCGCCCTGCGTACAACCCTTTGGCTCCCCTTGGACGATCTGTTAGTAGTTACCAAGGAGTTCATTAACGAGAAGTCCACACGCTCCGCACTACACCGTCTGCTTAAGCGCAAGGGGATTTCCCGTGTGCCTCGCCAGCTCGAAACCCGAGCGGGTTACAAACCGTTCAAGTCCTATGAGCCGGGATTCCTGCACGTCGATGTCAAATACCTACCGAAGATGGCCGATGAAAAAAGGCACCGCTATCTTTTCGTTACCATTGATCGTGCCACTCGCTGGGTATTCGTCCAGGTCAGACAGAACAAAACCGCCTTATTCGCCAAAGCTTTCCTGGCAGCCTTGCGCAAAGCCTGCCCGATCAAGATAACCAGGCTGTTGACCGACAATGGTAAGGAATCCACTGATCGCCTCTTTGGCTCGCGAGAGAAGCCTGCCAGTGGAACTCACGAGTTTGATCAACTCTGCCATGCCTTGGGCATTGAGCACCGCCTCACCAAGCCGCGTAGCCCGCAAACCAATGCATGGTCGAGCGCTTCAATGGCCGGATCGCAGACGTTCTGACGACCCATCGTTTCGATGATTTCCAAGACATGGAAACCACCCTTCTGCGCTACGCCTGGCTCTATAATCACCACTTGCCCCAGAAGGCCCTTGGACATGCTACACCGGTCGATGCCATGAAAAAGTGGTACGCTGAAAAGCCTGAATTATTCATTTCAAGTCCGCGCAATCGTCCGGGACCTGA
>MPMQ01000202.1 GCA_002238585.1 Kistimonas sp. bin40
GATGGCATCAGACCTCTTTTCAGAGGCACCAGTATCTGGCCAGTCAGCATGGGGCGTTGGCCTCAGGTGCAGCTTTTTCAGCCGCTCACCAAATGAACGTTCGTCTTTGTCGTCGCTCGGCAGGGTGGCCTGCACTTTATAGCTCCCCTGGGGGCCTTGAGTATCGGGGTCCGGGTCGAGCAGCGTGAACTGGAGAGGAAAGGAAGGCTGTTCCCCATTGATGAAGCAGAAGGTGCCTTCTTCAACCTGCCCTTCTCTGGCTGGCTGCCAAGGTGTGAGAGGACAGCAGGACTTGTACTCCTCGCGCCATTCTGCCGGCATAAACTTCACAGCGGCCGTCTTGGGGGTAGCCTTATACTTGAAACAAACCGGCCCTATATAATTCTCCAGCGTCCCATGTATTTCCTTACAGGAGTCGCTGTGCGCGCACAAAAAAAAGGGATCGTAAGAATCCTTGTTGAACGTCCTGGGAATCTGGAGGCAACGAGAACGACGACCATCAGCAGTTTCGAAAAAAAAGTGCAGGTCATCTAATTCATAACTGGATCCGAGTATCCTGGCACCTACGAACGGGCGGCGAGCAAGGCTCTGCCTGTCGGTAGCCACGTATCCCAACAGCTGGATATAGCCCTGAGAATCAGACAGGCCGAAGTTATCAGCGCGCATCAGTACCCACAGGCTGTCAACAAAGGGCACCTCGATATGCTCTTGTTGCCCTTGAATATCAGCCACGACAGTGGCCTTGCCAGCGGCCGGGGTGAAGGGCCGCCAGCCTTTAGCAGACGTGAGATCAGCCTCTTTGGCCTCCACCACTTTGTGGAGCTGCCTGGCCGAGACTTCGATTTCGCTTTTTCCTTTGTCAGTTGTTTTCGTTTCTTCCCGCTGGCTGGCGGCTGTCCATTCCACGCCATTGTCATCCGTTTTTTGGTTCAGAAAAACAGCCATGTTGAGGGGTTGGTTATCGGGCAGTTGCCAAGTGACGGGTATATTGCCCAAAGGGCTGTTGTCCAGCAAGGATGCGAGCTTGAGCGTCAGCCGGGCATACTCCCTGGGGAAATAGTCATAGGTATTCACCTGACGATCTAAGCCTTGTGTCTGCCAGCGCTGGAGAAGCACCTCGTCGTGGTCCCCATGCTTATACTCGATATGGCCCTTCTTATATATCGGCGCTTTGTTTATCCACGCCAGTGTTGCCTTACAGCCATAAGCGAGCATGACTGGCTTCGAGGTCGTCTGGATGTCATCGTCCAGCTTATAGGTCGCCTGGACGGCAACAACGCCGGCT
>MPMQ01000203.1 GCA_002238585.1 Kistimonas sp. bin40
ACAGCGACAGGAAATGTCCTGAAACGGGGGCTGGGGCCTTGCGTGGCGAGTTTCGTTTGTTGTCTCTTTACCACCCGGGAGCGATTCCTGGGCGTGGTCCCCTGGGTGATCTGAAAAGATGGACGCGAGGAAGCTGGTCGCTGGGGGAGCAGCTCTATATTGGCGATGCGCCGCCGGATAATGCCAGTGTGCGCGCATTGATGGCTTCCAACGGCACGCTGTACCAGGCATACGTGTTTTCCAAAGCTTCTGATGATAAATCCAGATATCTGCGCTGGAGTTCTTTCCCGCCGCAACATGAAGAGCAGTTTTGGCAAAACAGTTGGCCGCCTGCATCCTTTGCGTATAGCGGTCACGACTGGCAGCTGCCGCCCGCTCATCGGTTGATGCTGTTGTCGGAAGAAGAAGATGGCATAAATGTGTGGCTCATGTGTGAAAAGGATGGTGCGGTCAGGCGTTGGTCGCTGGAGAGTCCAAAAGCACGCACAGACGAAGCTGGCCAGGCTTTTTCATGCACGCAGTCTTTTATCCCGGCTGCTGACGTCGGGCCTGTGGTTGCCCTGGCGCGGCACGGAAACTGGTTATACAGCGTTCATAAAACGGAGGGCGAGGACTGGCAGCTGCGGCGCTGGAACATCATGGGTGGGCAGCAGGATGAGACCTGGCGGTATCAGTTGAGTGCGAACTTGACACTGTCCGATCCGCGCCTGATCGCCAATGCCCATGAATCGAGCCTCTACCTTGTGCCGGATGGGGGACTTCCTTACAAAAACGGTGGTTCTTTTGGTGCCTGGCAACTGGTGCTTCCCGCGACAATTCCCCCACATGGAGAATGTCGCAAGTGGAGAACAGTTTCGCTGGGGGTTGTTAATCTTTCCCTTGCTGATGCGACTGAGGAGGTTGCCAGACTTGTCTGTCCCGCGCCGTCTTCGTCCCTGTCGCTTTCACTGCTGCCGGTCTCCTCTTCGGCCGCTCCGGGTGCTTCGCAACAGCCTTCTCGCCCTGCTTTGCCTCTTCCTCCTCTCAATGATTCTTTCTATGTTTTCCTGGCGGTTGGTGGACTGGTTCCTGCTGCCGCCATTGTATGTTGCGCTGGTGCCTGTATGTGCCAGTACTGCTGTAAACGACGCACTACTGACAGCACTGAGGAGCTGCAGTCAAAGGAGGAAGAGGAGACTGTGGCTCTGCAGGTGCTGAACAAGGCGGAAGGGGCGGCTGTTGCCCCCGGGGCAGCGGTGGATCTGCCGCAGTCAGATACCCGATTCGGCGCAGACAACCCTTC
>MPMQ01000204.1 GCA_002238585.1 Kistimonas sp. bin40
GAAGAACCAGTCAGTCACCGCACTGGCGAAGTTTATAAAGGAAGGCCTGGACACCCTGCTCGATGGCCTGGTGGGCAAAGACAGCCGACTGGAGGACTTTTTCCCGCAGGATCCCAATGGCACCAAAGATATTTTCGCCGAATGGCTACACCTGACCGCCAGAGAAATGATCTATTGGACGGCTCCACAAAAATTGGGAACAGACTGTTTCGCCGAGCATCTGGCAAACGACAGACGGCCCTCAGCCGAGCTCTATCCCGGCCATCCCCGGCTGCAAAACGTAAGATACGGATCGGACTACACCGAACCCGAGGGTGAAAGTCTGGGAAGCGAAAACGGCAAGCTTCCCTTGTTCTATCTGGTACGGGGCCTGTACCTGCTGGCTATCGGGCTGGTAAACCCACCTCAACAGCCTGAACCCATGATTTCATAACAGGTTTATGCGCCAGACTTTCCAGCTTGCCCCTGGCGTGAACTTCTGGCGTGAACTTCTGGCGTAACCTAGCATCCAAGCATAGAAGATGGAAGTTTCGGGCTCGAATACCGGGCATGCAACAGAGGACGTAGCACGATGCACTGGATACAGTATTCGATTCGCAAATTCTGGTCATTTACTGGCGCCGCACAGACACAGCAGCAAGCTCCAGAACCGGCAGTCGAGCCCGTGGAAGTGCCAACCCGGCTGACGGGGCTACAAACACGGCAGCAGGCTCCAGAACCGGCTGTCGAGTCCATGGACGTCCAAACCCGGCTGACGGGGCCACAGCTGACAGAGCGCCATGTCGGTCCTGCCACATCCCGGCCAACTTCGCTCGCACAGACGTCCGCCCCAGCCAATCACCCGTCGGGAGGCTGTGACAACCCGCCCATCACCGCTGAAACCATTCGACAGACAGCCGCAGCTGCTGCTGCCGCAGGGCCGGCCCGCCTGTCTGGAGAGCAGGGCAAGCGCTGCGAGGAGCTCAATCAACGCCTGCTGGGCCACCTGTTCACCAATACCCCCGTAGACGACTGCGAGCTGTTGCTGCATATGCTCGAGCATAAGGTCTCGTTCCAGTACAGGCCGGATATGATTCAGGTGGCTGATGAGGAACTGACCGAGGCCTTGTTGCAACACGGCTCCCGGATGAGACTGTTCGCCGGTAAATATCTCCCGAAGCAAGTGCTACAGCGTTTGATGGCCAATCCGACACTGGCAAAGGACTTTGTGCGCAATATTGTCGTCCACATCGACAGTGCGCCACCGGACATGGAAACAGCAGCTGAGATTGCTCCA
>MPMQ01000205.1 GCA_002238585.1 Kistimonas sp. bin40
TGACAACCTGGAAGATTACCTAACTGGTGGAAAACTCCATATCCATGCATCTCCGTGCAATAGGCCTTATGGACCCTGTTCCAGCCAGCCGGCTGGGTAGTGTTCTGCTGAATCCAGGGCGGAAGGCAATTATCAAGCTCCTCCGAACATTGGAATTTATAGGCCGCCACATCCACAGCTCCGGCCTCATCTTCAGCGGATCCGGTAAGCAGATTTTCCTCCTTCAGACAGCGCAGCACAGCGTCACCAGGAACGGAAAGAGGAAGATCGGGATCCCCACCGGAAAACAGCTGCACGTGATGCCCTGCCAAGAACAAGGACGTAAAGGCAGGACAGTTGTCGTACTCCCCGTCTTCCCCATTATCCCCGCTCTCCCCCCTGCCCACACTACCCAAAAGTGTTCTGGAATTGATAGCAGGGTTGCCACCGACAACGGCCAGCTGGTTGTCGCCAACATCTCTTTGCATGAACGAGGGATTGGCAAGAGGACATGCTGTCTTGACAGTGGGGCCCACCATAGTCTCACAGCTACACTCCCCTCCCGAACACCGCTTATCACATCTGTATCCGCACGAACTGTCATCGACAGCCAGCGCCACGCTGGCCACTGCCATACTGCTATTGGAAGGCGGAAGAACACCTGCCTTCACGGTGTTGTTGCGGCACTCCTGCTGCCGCGTGTTGAACCCTCCCGTACGCGTCAAGCTAAAATTTCCGCGCTTGTGTGCTTCATACACCAGCCCCAAAGACGCCACCGCCACCCCCTCGGTTTTGTTCTGCACCTCAGCTTCTATCCGGTTATCACGCACGCCCCATTGTTCCAGCCTGTGCAAAGGATCGTCACCACCAAAGTTTTGGCCTAAACCCGGCTCATAGCTACCTGCCAGGCTGGCATAGGCACGCCCCTCCTGCGAACCGCCAGGCTGTGAGGTAGTCCCATCGAGCACCGCTCGGACGCTATTATTGCTGACGTTGTTCTGGCACAAGTCATTCTCACGGCCCTGGATGTCCACATAGCCCCACCCCAGACTGGCCTCTACCAAAGGCGAGCTGCCATTCGTCACCGCACCGGGTCGGGCTTTGGCCTGTACAATGTTGTCGCTGCTATCGTACAAGCGCATAAATGTTTCACTACCATCGGTATGCGCTACCGGGCCGGCTACCAGTAAACCACTGCCCTTGTCAGTCCCGTTCATCTCTGCATCAAGTCTGGTGCCATCCATCGACAGGAGGAAAGTGCTGCCATCCTCAATCTTTTCCACCAGG
>MPMQ01000206.1 GCA_002238585.1 Kistimonas sp. bin40
TTCTGGACTCGTGCCTGAGGTGACTGTACTACGCCAGATAAGTCTGTAGCTCAGCTGCAACCGCCTGCTCTATGAGCTGTGGCTCCTTGCTGCACTAGGGAGGTCAGTGGATCATCAGCAGATTCATTGGGTTGGCGGAGAATCTGGACGTTATTATTGTTCAAGTTCGCCAGAATACGCAGCATCGTCCATCTGGCCGGGCTTGGCAGCCCGACGAGACTCGCTGCTGGCTGTCGAATGTTTAAGTCTGCGGGCGGCAAACGCTTGGTCAGCGTGCTAGCAGATATTGCTGCTGCCTCCAGAGTGTTGCACCCAGCTTGGAAGCTGCGGCTCCCGCTATCTCTACTGTCTTTCGACAAGCATCCCTGAGCAAATTCAGATCAGTGGGAAAATGCACATCAGTTTTTACGACGAAGGAGTCACAACGGCCTTGAATCGCCTCTTTTTTTTCCAGTTGATGCCCGGCGTTAACGACGACCTGATTAACCTGGTCAAGTATCTCTGGCGTCAGTAGACTCACATTGTCGCAGACGTCTGCAGCCGGTAGACGTGTTTATCGAAAGGACCATGACCCAGCATCTGCCGGAGCGTCCCATGTTGGTTGGCCAGCTCCAGAAGGCGCTCATAATCGCAGTTGATGCAAAGACGGAGTGTGCCCAGTACCAACACACGCCAGAGATTCATGCCAGGACGGCCGTTACTGCGATTAACGTTCTCCTCAATCGCCTGTTCAAGAGTCTGGAAGACAGCCTTCTGCAGTTCAGGAGTGATGTAGATATACTGGAGGGCACGGAGCAGCCGGGGGATGTCATCGCGGGAGCGCTCATTGAAGCGGATCGCAGAGATATCGACTGCACCCAACTGTTTTTGCGGCTCAAATGGGCTCAAATGACTGACGCATGATGAAAAACCACACCTATCTGAAAACTTCGTTGGCAATTATGGCCTACAGGCCAGAAATACCAAGGATTTTATGTTTTCGGACAGGCACTAGATAATCATCCGGGACCTGACGGATAATCGTTGTATAATCTATACCCGCCATCGATCGAATTGATGATGACCATTTGTATTTGAAAATGTTACAGCACCACGCATGGATCGCCCGGCTGTACAGGTTGGTTATGTGTTGGGATGAAAAGGGGTTGACAGTTTATGGAGGATTGTCTACTGTAAGCGGGCAACATACCCGCCATGCCTCTCTCTGAAGCACACTCTGGCGGGTTTTTTATA
>MPMQ01000207.1 GCA_002238585.1 Kistimonas sp. bin40
CGGCTGTACAGGTTGGTTATGTGTTGGGATGAAAAGGGGTTGACAGTTTATGGAGGATTGTCTACTGTAAGCGGGCAACATACCCGCCATGCCTCTCTCTGAAGCACACTCTGGCGGGTTTTTTATATCTAACAATATATTATCCAAAACCACATATAACGAACTGGAATGAAAACATTCAGTAAGGATGTCCTTTCTCTTGATCAACAGATCGACACTCTGGTGGGTAGAGGGTTGGTTATTGAGCAGGAAAATCGTGTAAAGAGGTATTTGGGTGATATCAGTTACTTCAGGCTGAGTGCATATACCAAGCCGTTTTGTATACCTGCTGTTACAGACGCAGATAGCCATCAGTTTGTGCCAGGAACATCCTTTGATGATGTTTTGAGTCTCTATATTTTTGATCGGGAAGTCAGGCTGCTTCTGCTTGATGCTATTGAAAGGCTTGAGGTATCCCTGCGAGCCCAGCTGACACAAACACTGGCGATGCGGCATGGAGCTTTTGGTTACCTCAATAGAGATATTTTCGATACCCGCTACAACCACGACCGGTTGCGGGATGAACTGAAAAGAAAGGCTGGAAGTCGAAATCTGGAAAGTTTTTTTGAGAGTTGCAGGCGTAAGTACCCCCATTCATCTGACTACCCTCCAATATGGATGGCGCTGGAGCTTCTCAGTTTTGGCCAAATTTCAATCCTCTTCTCCAACCTGCGTTTACCGAGTGATCAAGGACAAATCTCTGGACATTTCGGGTTCCCGTTTGTGGTGTTAAAGTCCTGGTTTCGATCCTTGTCAGACTTGCGCAATCATTGTGCTCACCATGCTCGGGTTTGGAACAGGGAATTTGGTTCTTGCCCCGTTTGGCCGCGAAAACCGCCTTCTCAATGGGCTGCGGTGCCTGAACGGTTGGCTGTTCCCGGTCATCCTGAACAGGCAGTCAGTCCGCGTAGACGCCTTTATTTTCAGCTGGTCATTGTGGAGACTTTGTTGCAAGTTGTCAGTCCAGACAGTGGTTGGGCCGTGAGATTGGTAGCTTTGCTGGACAAGAACCCGAATGTATCACGGGTGCCTATGGGGTTTCCTTCTGACTGGAAGGAAGAGCCTTTCTGGACTCGTGCCTGAGGTGACTGTACTACGCCAGATAAGTCTGTAGCTCAGCTGCAACCGCCTGCTCTATGAGCTGTGGCTCCTTGCTGCACTAGGGAGGTCAGTGGATCATCAGCAGATTCAT
>MPMQ01000208.1 GCA_002238585.1 Kistimonas sp. bin40
AGGACACCGGTTTTCTCGCCAGGCAGCCGGTCTCCATGCGCCGGCCTGGTACTGCCAGAGTTGCACGCCGACGCTGCCAGTGGCAGCAAGGTAACGGCCCTGGGCGCTGAAGCCGATCGAATAGATATCACGGAACGATGCACGCGTGCTGAAACCAGGCCCCAGTTGCAGCGCGAAAGCAGACCTCCAGTTTCCGTCTGGCGTCAGAGACAGCACTGCTATGTAGGGATTGCCGTTATCCATCCGCTCGGGGAGGGCCAGTTGCCGTTCATCGGGACTGAAGGCCATAGGGCAGAAGAGTCCTGTAATAGTCAATGACATTTTGCTGGAAAAACGCCAGTGCGGCCTGTCGGTATGGCGTTGCCACAGCTCAAGGGTGTCGCAATTGTGCGGTAACTGCGGAAGATCTGCCTGGCAGCGCAAGACAAGGGCAAGCCAGTGCGCCCGGGGTGACAGCTGACCCGCTTTGTAAAAAGACAAGTTGGGCAGGGCGTCCGGACGGATATTGTGTGTCTGCCAGTCGGTATTGCAGCGCTCAAAAACAGAGGCGTCCCCGTTGTTCACAAACAGCAGATGCTGACTGTCGGCGCTGAATTCCATGGCATGAGGTGGAACACTGGCCGGTAAGAGGGGCGGCTGCGCGTGCATCCAGCGTAGTTCGCAGTACTCCTGCCAGGCATGGGATCTTGTGTCACCAAACAACAGTAGCCGGGTGTCCGTTTTCAGAGCCAGCCAGTGGGCATCCGGACTGAATTTTGCTGCCAGGACCGGCCGGAGACTCAGGCGCTTTGTCAGGGACAGCTGCCAGCCGCCTTCGGCTTGCAGCTGCCATACCTGCAGATTTCCCTCCTCGCTGACAACCAACAGCCGGCGACTGTCGGCACTGAATGTCATTTGATGGTCGACAAGCGGGTGGTCGAGGCGGCACAGACCCGCCTGATGCAGGCTGTGCGCTTCCCGTCGCCAGATACTCAGACAGGGAACCTGCCCGGTATGGGAGAGACGGAGCCCGGTCACGAGATAACGACCATCCGGGCTGTACATCGTGTTGTATTCAGACGCACAGAGGAGGGTAAGGTTGCTGTCAGCGGCACGAATGTGCTCTGCCGCCAGCATCCGTCGCGTCAGCTCATGGAACAATTGGGATACCGGCCGTCTTTCCAGCGCTGTGCCAGCTTCTGGCTGTGGTGGTGGGTCCCAGAGCGACAGCACCTGCTCCGCCAG
>MPMQ01000209.1 GCA_002238585.1 Kistimonas sp. bin40
GAGGCACCAGTATCTGGCCAGTCAGCATGGGGCGTTGGCCTCAGGTGCAGCTTTTTCAGCCGCTCACCAAATGAACGTTCGTCTTTGTCGTCGCTCGGCAGGGTGACCTGCACTTTATAGCTCCCCTTGGGGCCTTGAGTATCGGGGTACGGGTCGAGCAGCTCGAACTTGAGAGGAAAAGGGGGCTGTTCCCCATTGATGAAGCAGAAGGTACCGTCTTCAACCTGCCCTTCTCTGGCTGGCTGCCAAGGTGTGAGAGGACAGCAGGACTTGTACTCCTCGCGCAATTCTGCCGGCATAAACTTCACAGAGGCCACACGGGGATCAGCCAGATACTGGAAACAAACTGGCCCTGCATAACCATTCAACTCACTATGTACTTTCTTGCAGGAATCGCTGTCCGAGCACAAAAAAAAGGGATCGTAATAATCCTTGTTGCGCGTCCTGGGAATCAGGAAGCGACCAGAAAGACGACCATCAGCAGTTTCGACAAAAAAGTGCAGATCGCGTAATTCATCATAACTGGCTGTGAGTACCCCGGCGCCTACGAACGGGCGGCGAGCAAGGCTCTGCCTGTCCGTAGCCAGGTAACCCAAAAGCTGGACATAGCCCTGAGCATCACCACCAGACAGGCTGAAGTTATCAGCGCGCATCAGTAGCCACAGGCTGTCGACAAAGGGCACCTCGATATGCTCTCGTTGCCCTTGAATATCAGCCACGACAGTGGCCTTTCCTGCGGCCGGGATGAAAGGCCGCCAAGAAGTTATCTTGTCGGATACGCCCTGCACCACTTTGTGGAGCTGCCTGGCCGAGACAGCGATTTCGCTTTTTCCTTCCTCAGTTGTGTTCCTTTCTTCCCGCTGGCTGGCGGCTGTCCATTCCACGCCATTGTCATCCGTTGTTTGGTTCAGAAAAACAGCCATGTTAAGGGGTTGGTTGTCGGGGAGCTGCCAAGTGACGGGTATATTGCCCAAAGGCCTGTTGTCGTCCAGCAAGGATGCGAGCTTGAGCGTCAGCCAGGCATGCTCTTCGGTAAAATAGTCATTATTGTTCACCTGATCCTTGACGCCCTTGTTTGTCTGCTTTGTCTGCCAGCGCTGGAGAAGCACCTCGTCGTGGTCCCCATGCTTATACTCGATATCGTCATCGTCATCGTCATCGCCCTTCGTATATGACGGCGCTTTGTTTATCCACGCCAGTGTTGCCTTACAG
>MPMQ01000210.1 GCA_002238585.1 Kistimonas sp. bin40
GAAGAACCAGTCAGTCACCGCACTGGCGAAGTTTATAAAGGAAGGCCTGGACACCCTGCTCGATGGCCTGGTGGGCAAAGACAGCCGACTGGAGGACTTTTTCCCGCAGGATCCCAATGGCACCAAAAATATTTTCGCCGAATGGCTACACCTGACCGCCAGAGAAATGATCTATTGGACGGCTCCACAAAAATTGGGGACAGACTGTTTCGCCGAGCATCTGGCAAACGACAGACGGCCCTCAGCCGAGCTCTATCCCGGCCATCCCCGGCTGCAAAACGTACGATACGGATCGGACTACACCGAACCCGAGGGTGAAAGTCTGGGAAGCGAAAACGGCAAGCTTCCCTTGTTCTATCTGGTACGGGGCCTGTACCTGCTGGCCATCGGGCTGGTGAACCCGCCTCAACAGCCAGAACCCATGATTTCATAGCAGGTTTATGCGCCAGACTTTCCGGCTTTCCCCTGTCGTGAACTTCTGGCGCACCACGCAATCCAAACATGAAGGAAGGAAATTTCGGGCTCGAATACCGGCCATGCAACAAAGGACGTAGCACGATGTACAGAACACAGCATTCAATTCTCACACCCAGCCCATTTCCTGTCGCCGCACAGACACGGCAGCAGGATCCAGAACCGGCAGTCGAGCCCATGGAAGTGCAAACCCGGCTGACGGGGCCACTGCTGACAGGGCGCCATATCCGTCCTGCCGCACCCAGGGCAGTGTCGTTCGCACAGACGTCCGCCCCAGGCAATCACCCGTCGGGAGGCTGTGACAACCCGCCCATCACCGCTGAAACCATTCGACAGACAGCCGCAGCAACTGCTGCCGCAGGGCCGGCCCGCCTGTTTGGAGAGCAGGGCATGCACAGCGAGCAGCTCAATCAACGCCTGCTGGGCCACCTGTTCACCCATACCCCCGTAGACGACTGCGAGCTGTTGCTGCATATGCTCGAGCATAAGGTCTCGTTCCAGTACAGGCCGGATATGATTCAGGTGACTGATGAGGAACTGACCCAGGCCTTGTTGCAGCACGACTCCCGGATGAGACTGTTCGCCGGCCAATTTCTCCCGCAGAAAGTGCTGCACCGTTTGATGGCCCATCCGACACTGGCAAAGGAGTTTGTGCGCCAAAATTCCGTCCATATCCACAAGGCGCCACCGAACATGCAAACAGCAGCTGAGATTGCTCCG
>MPMQ01000211.1 GCA_002238585.1 Kistimonas sp. bin40
AAGAACTGGAGCGCCGCCTGGAAATGGTTTTCGGCCCACTGCGTTAACCTTTCCTGAATTTTCCTGAATAACGGCAGCTTGTCGCTCAGGCTCAAAGTACGCGCTTGTGCGCGTCGAGCCGGGCGGGCGGTGCTTTTTCAATATTTCAATAAGGGCCCTTACTGTCAGTCGGCCAGCCGCTGTGTTCATCGAGTCCCCTGATGTACCCACCCAGCCTCTCCGATCAGTCTGAACTTCCATCAATTCTTTGTTGTCCAATACATAAGGACCTTGCCCGGCGTGCAGCGAGTCTGCCGACAAACCTGGGCCAGGAGTGGCGACAAGGAGGTGGCTGCTATGGACAAGCAAAGAGGAAAATCTGTAACAACAGGCCTGATGGGCTGGGTGGCGGTGCTCTGGCTGAGCTTGATGAGTGTGCAGGCGCCGGCTTTGATCACTGGCCAGCTGGAGAAGGGGACCCCTCGGGATGCGGCCTGGGAGCTGCTGGAAAAGCTGGGTTATCAGTCCGCTTCCTGCGACCTTGTTTTCCTGGGGGACGAGGACGCCAGGCTCGCCTACGCTGAGTTTTTCAGAGCTGATTGTGGCCAGGCACAACTGTTTCTGAAATTCGATAACAAGCCTGCCGCTCAGGCGTTTCTCCCCATGATGAGGCTGTTGGAAAACGAGCCGGCGCTGTCTGCCGCCATTTTGCAGCCCATTGCTGAGTTTTCTTTCACGCAAGAAGGGGAACAGCACTATTGCAGCGCTTACCCATGGGTTGCGGGTGACACCCTGGAAGCCCTGCTGGACAAGGTGCGTGAGCCCGAGCAGGAAGCAGAGTATCTGGCAGGCATCTACCGCAAAATCGGCCAGCTGCTCGGTGAAATGCATGGTGCCAGCCTGGTCGATGCCGACAAGCCGCTGGCGGAGCTGAAGTCGTACTTTGTTCAGAAGGATCTGCACAGCGGTAATCTGAAAATTACGCCGGATAACAGAATTGTCATGCTGGATATAGACAGTTTTACAACGCTGGAAGAGCCAGTGCCTGTTCAGGAGGCTTTTGTCGGGAATGTTCTCGCTTTGTTCGTTGCACCCAAGCTGAACTCCCCTCTTTTTGTGGATTCGCCCTCTGCTGTTGCCTGGCTGAGGGTGCTGCCGGATGCAGCAGAGGCATTGCTGACCTCTTACTGCCAAACCCTTGTGAAG
>MPMQ01000212.1 GCA_002238585.1 Kistimonas sp. bin40
TCCCGTCGCCAGATACTCAGACAGGGAACCTGCCCGGTGTGGGAGACGGGGTGCTGGCTCACGAGATAACGACCATCCGGGCTGTACATCGTGTTGTATTCAGACGCACAGAGGAGGCCAAGGTTGCCGTCATCGGCAAGAATGCGCTCTGCTGCCAGCATCCGTCGCGTCAGCTCATGGAACAATTGGGACACAGAGCGTCTTTCCAGTGCTGTACAACCTGCTGGCGGTGGTGGGCTCCAGAGCGACAGCACCTGCTCAGCCAGCACCGGATCCAGTGTCTGTTGCAGCTGGTGCCGGTAGTACGCCGGGTAGGCTTTCATAAAACAGTGCGCTTGCAGACCAGGACGACTGGCAGCCGCGTGCCATTGTCGGCAGGTCTGGCTGGCATGCGCCAGGTCGGCGGCGTCCAGGTGGCACAGCACCAGCTCCAGCAGCGGGCAAGGCCAGCGGGAGATGTCCCGCCCGGGCAGTTGTACGTGTGTGGATGTGTCAGCGGCTGCCAGGCCGGTGGGGCGGGGGAGCCCCGGCGCGACTGGCTGCCCGAAAGCGGTTGCCAGCGCCGGGGGGCGGGTTGCCGGTGCTGTTGCAGGCGGCTTGGGCGCAGGTGTTATGGGAAGGCTCATGGCGAGGGACTCCAGCGGTAACAGGCGTTGGGCTGGGACAGTGAGGGCTCTGTGATGGTTTCGCTACAGCACTGTACAAGTCAGTTGCCGGCGCCAGCCTCGGTGATAGCCAGGCTGGTCGCTGCCCGGTCACAGGGTTCGGTGTCGGCTGCCGGCACAAGATGCAGCAAGCTGGCACGGCCAAGGTAGCCAGAAACTGTATCGTAACCACCCAACAGCAGCAGGCAGGTACCATCAGGCGAAAACAGCATGCGGCGCAGACTCTCACCCCCGGGCACCTGCATTTTGCTCTGGTATCTCCCGCCGGGGACCGGGCCATGCAGGCTGACGCTGCCCCCGTCCCCACCGGACAGGGCGCAATGGCAGCCATCCGGAGAAAAAGCAAAGCATGGCGTGGCGTCAACGTCAGGACACCGGTTTTCTCGCCAGGCAGCCGGTCTCCATGCGCCGGCCTGGTACTGCCAGAGTTGCACGCCGACGCTGCCAGTGGCAGCAAGGTAACGGCCCTGGGCGCTGAAGCCGATCGAATAGATA
>MPMQ01000045.1 GCA_002238585.1 Kistimonas sp. bin40
GGACTGGCTCTAGTCCCGCGCCCCTTCCTCGTGCGTCAGGGTCGGCGGTTCCAGTACACGGGATTCCTCCACCCTGTCACTCATGCACTCGAGGTTACCATTGATCTGGGCACCCACTTCGATTTCCAGAAGCCGGTAACTGACAGTGCCACTGATAACAGCCATGCTGGAAATTTCCAGCTTTTCAACAACAGAAACATCACCGCAAACACGGCCGTTGATGATGACACTGGGAACCTTGATATTGCCTTCTATCGTCCCCGATTCTGCCAGTGTCAGCTCGCCATCGTCAGACAACACATCACCGACCACCCGTCCGTCAACATGCATGGCTCCACGGAAATGGATGTCTCCCCGCACTTCGGTCTGTGCCGACAGCAGAGCCGTTTCATTATTCACCTGTCTGGCGACACGGTTGTGATCCTTTTTGCCCATCAGCACTATTTATCCTCCTGTACAGTCAACAGGTACGGCTGCCGGAAAGAGAAAACGTCAACGCCGCCGCTTCAGACGGCAGACCGGGGATTGCCCTGGCGCCCACCGATGGCCGCCCCGCACTGCCTGAAGCCACGCGCACAGACTCCCGGATTCATGCCCGCTGCTCCTTGCACTGGTTCAGCCCGCTGTGTTTCCCCCCTATGCGGCACAATGCACACCAACATCCCCCATAGTCATCCGCCATAGTCGCGATCGCAGAAACGCTCCCGGAAACAGGGTACACCATAGAACAGAACCCGCCCTGTCTGACCGGCTCCGGACTCCGCCGCCCGGCAAGGCTGCGACTTTTGCGCAAGCAGAGTACCTTGCCCGCTGCGGCCATCAGGCACAGCGCCCTGACAGGATAGAAGATTGTTCCCCTCTCGACTGTACGAACCCGCCCCCAACTGACTATACTCCGCAAGCTCGTGCCCGATGTCAGACCGACTCCCCTGCAACCTGAACAGCCCAAGGAACTCTGCCCGCGAATGTACTTATGGATAAAAGCCGTTCACATCCTGTTTATGGTGTGCTGGTTCGCCGGCCTTTTTTATTTGCCCCGACTGTTTGTCTATCATGCCGAAGCGGCAGACCAGCAGGGCCGGACTCGCTTCCAGACAATGGAGCGCAGGTTGTACTGGGGGATCATGCTGCCCTCCATGGTGCTGACGGTGGCTTCCGGCCTCTGGCTGCTCTGGCTGATGCCGGTCTGGCTGCAACAGGGGTGGATGCACGCAAAACTGACCCTGGTGGTGCTGTTGATCATCTACCATCACGTGTGCGGCCGCTATGTGCGCCAATTCGCAGCAGAAAACAATCGCCACAGTTCCCGGTTCTACAGGCTGTTCAATGAAGTTCCAGTGCTGTTTCTCTGCGCCATAGTGGCACTCGTGGTCGTCAAGCCTTTCTGAGACCGCCCGTGCCGGCAGCATGCAGATGGCGCCTGCCACCATAGCCACCAGGTGCGGCGAGGCGGCGTCGTTGGCTGTCGCCGGCGATAGCTGCCAAGCCTGGATAAGTCCCGAACTGGATAAGTCCCGAACTGGATAAGTCCCGAACTGGATAAGTCCCGAACTGGATAAATCCCGAACTGGATAAATCCCGAACAAGGAGGATGGGAGAGATGGGAGAGATGGGAGAGATCGAACGGTCCGAGACGAGTGCCTGAGCGTCCCCACGCCGGCACTACCGCCAGCCCGAATAACCGAATAAACACAACGGATGCACCGACCGCTCCCACGGGAGCCGACTCACCCGCACAGACAAGGACACCTCTGCCCCGCCGGCACTACCGCCAGCCCGAATAACCACAACGGATGCACCGACCGCTCCCGCGGGAGCCGACTCACCCGCACAGACAAGGACACCTCTGCCCCGCCGGCACTACCGCCAGCCCGGATAAACAACGTATGCACCGACCGCTCCCACGGGAGCCGACTCACCCGCACAGACAAGGACACCTCTGCCCCGCCGGCACTACCGCCAGCCCGGATAAACAACGTATGCACCGACCGCTCCCACGGGAGCCGACTCACCCGGACAGCCAGGAGCACTGGCACGACTCCCGCTGGAGTCGACCGCCAAAACCTTTCCTATTCCGGGACTGCCGTGCTCTCGGCGCAGGAGCCGTCCAGCCTGCTGCCACAGGCCTCCTCTCCAGACGGACCGGCACCGACCGGCATCAGGGACAAACACGTCAGACGCGAAACAAAAAACGCTTCCGGACGTTCCCCTCTGGCCAATACCAGTAGCTGGGTGGCATCCGGTGTGAACGCCAACCGATACACCTCTCGTCCTGCTACCCACCGCCCCTTTCTGATATAGCTACCACCGCTTCCCGGCCCCCAGATGCTGACCTCACCCTGCGCACCCTGTGAGAATGCACAATGGTAAGTATCCGGTGAAAAAGCCACTCTGGGCAGCTCGCACCGAACGACATCCCCCATACAGTCTCGCCACCACAGCCGGTCCCAACCCTGACTGCCAGAATACCGCCAGATGCCCATACCCGTAGTAGAGAGCACCACAAGAAAGCGCCCCGTAACACTGAATTCGAGAGACTCAATCAAGCAACAGTGCGCCGAATAGTGCACCGCCCCTGGCTCATCCCCCCGCTCTTGCGCTTGCGGGACTACCGCAAGGACGAGCGGGCACTGCCCCCTGGCCGAACCGGTGACCGGGACGACACACAGGCTGGCATCGCCAAGGCCCTGGCTGCATGCAAAGCCCAGCCATCGACTGTCAGGACTGAAGGCCAGGGGAAACTGACGGTCTGTCCGGTCGGCCCGGCAGGGGTGGGCGATCCCGGCACACCAGCCCTGACGGTCATCGAACCGCCACAGGCGCATACAAAAAGGCACCTCGGAGCCCATTCTCTGGAGCGACACCATAGCCAGCAAGTCCCCGTCTGGCGCCATGGCAACACCATTATGCAAGGGATTGGATAAAGAATCGGCATTGACACCCTGTTCTTTCCAGCCTGCCACTTCCCGGCTACACACCAGGACTTCAGCCTGGCTTCCACCAAAACCCCATGAAGTCAGCAGCAATCGCCGGCCCGCGTTGTCGAAAGACAGGTTGTGCAGTGGCGTCTGAACCAGGCCCTCACGCCAGAGCACGCACCGCCATCCAGACCTTCGCCAGCACCAACTGTATTGCCTCTGCCAGCTGCCAGACGCCGTCACGGTGAAAAGAAAGACAAGCTCGCCCGACACCAGGGCCAGGTACTGTCTGTCGGCACTGAAACTGGCACGGCTTACAGGCTCATCACACAGAACAGTGCCACCCACGCGCTGCCAGACGCCGCTGGCATCAGGCTCCCAGGTCGCCATCTGTCCCCGGGCCTCCACAATCTGGAGCCTCCGGCTGTCTGCACCGAAGAACAGGCAGCTTATCGCATGACCGTGTCCCGCCTGTCCAACCCGGCGCAAACCACCAGCTTCCCGACGCTGCCATACACTGAGCGTCATGGACTGACCTGCGGGCGCACTCACTTTCATCGCCAGAAACCCAGCGTCCGGACTACAGGCCACCAGGTCCTGGACCAGAGACAGGTCCTGCGTTGCTTCAGCGCAGACCAGGGAAAAACGCTCCGCTCGCAACAACGTCCGTGTCACCGCATGAAAGAGCTCCGTGGCATGGGCGCAATTGACCTGGGACGGAACCTGGGGCGCAACCGCAGCGGCCAGGGCCGCAGGCCGGGAACCACCGGGCTCAGAATGGCCAGACCAGAACGCCAGCTGCTGGCGGCCCAGACTCCCTGCGGCTACCGCTACCCACTGTCTCCTGTGAAATGCCGGGCAGCTGCGCATCAGACACAAAGCCTGCAACCCGGAGCTGTCGGCCACCTGATACCAACGACGACAGACCCGACGGCAGATCACCAGCGTATCCATATCCAGGCACCTGAAGATGCCATCGAGCACCAGCTCGGGCCAGCAGGACGGGGCGCGCCCCACCGGCACCAGCCCGGATGCCGTCGCCATACCGCCCCCTGTCTCTGGCCTGGCATCTGCCGCAGGTCGCAGGCTGGTACCAGGCGCGTCCACAGTGACAACGGGCACCGCGTCCAGGGTCCCCGGTGGCGAATGCGGGGCCGGCAAAGGCCCTGGCACCCAAGCCCCCTGCGTCCGGCTTCTGTCAGTATTCATAGCGGTGCAGCCCCTTCCTTCTCCAACAAGTGCCATCCCGGACCACAGTCAGCGCCAGAAGTTCGGGAAAGAATCCGGAAAGCGCAAGAGGGCGGCAGGTGCGACCCTGGTCTGGCTCAATCCTGCTGCTGTGCTGGCTCCGGCTGATTCGGGTCTGCGGTCAGGCCGCGCATCCGGGGAACCATGTCCAGAAAAACAAGGCGATTGCCGCGACGAAAGTCTCCCCGCCGTCCGGTCCCATCCGACATGTCCGCCTGGACCCTGCTACCGGACAAGACCACCATCAGCCGCGTAGCATCAGGCGTAAACAACAGCTTCTCCACCCGAAGATCCTGCCAGTCCAGAATAAAAGAGACTTGCCTCTTGCACGCATAGCCCCCAGCGCCTGCAGGTCCGCAGAGCGCAACGTCACGCAGGTCGGGACCTGCAGCCAGCGCACAATGGTAGCCGTCCGGCGAAAACACAAAAGGAATCGCCACACCAGGCCTCCCGGTTTCGCTCCTGAATACCAGCCGCCAGCTGGGCTCGCGTTGCCACAGACACACGTCTGCATCCGTGCTGACAGCAAGAAAAGAACTGCTGGCACTCCATTGCACGCCATGCAGGGTGCCGTAACTGCCCCGATCACCACAAAGCGCACCACAAGGCAGGCTCTCGCCCATGCTCCAGGCACCGGGTCCATGGCAGGGCACAACAAACACATCCTGGCAGCTCAGCAGATCAGGCCCCACCATCACTTCCCCGTCCGGACTGAACGCCACAGGAACCTTATAGCCGGTCACGGGATGCACCCTGGCATAGAGTCCCGCACTGACAATACCGCCATGCTGTCTTACCTCCCCCCATCCCTGCGCCTGCTCGAATTGCCAAAACTGGATATGAACAACAACACTACCGCCGTCCCGGCTGTCAGGACCTGATGCCAGCGCAAACAAACGACTGCCGGGATGAAAAACTGGCTGGCCCCGCACCGGCGCCCTCAGGGTATCAAGGCTCTGCGCCTGCCAGGAATCCCCCTCCCGGGTACAGACAAAAACAGCATGGCCGTACGCAAACACAAAATGATGATTGTCGGGACTGAACTGCATGGCCAGCTGGTCAGGATCTGCCAGGGCAAACTGTACCTGCCCCTCAGCCCATACCCTGTTCCATTGGGGTGCGCCCCAGCCCTGGTGCTCCCCTTCGCCATAGATCAGCAGGCTGTTATGGGTCACGGCGGCCAGCTGGCGTCCATCAGGACTCAACACCACCTTGAGCACCAGCTGCGCAGTCCCGGCGATGTCGCCCAGGTGTCTGTATATGTGCCAGGCATCCTGGCGCAGACTCTGCCAGGTTTCCATTTGCCCGGTTCTGTAGATAGAGCGCAAACTGCGTGAATCCGAACTGAAGGTCAGACAGCAGACAACAGCACCCATATCACCGGCTGACTGTATCAGCATCAGGTTTTCTGGCGAGCGGACATAGTGCCCCAGAATCGAGACAAGACTACGCTGCTGGCCAGACAGAAGTCGCGACACGGCAAACCACTCGCCATCGGGCGAGCACAACAGCTCCTGAACTGTCGCACCAAACCAGTCAATTCCGCTCATTATCTGCGGATAGAAATGCCCGGTCAGCAGCATAAGCCGCATGACAGTGCGCAACAGTTCCCGGGGTGATGCCCGCCCGCTGGCAGGAGGCTGGCTGTTTCCCGGCGCCGCTGACGCCAGGCGGCTGCACCAGGGCTCCAGACCGGCGCGCACCCTGTCTGAGTCAAGAGCCCGCTCCATTTGTCGTCGATGCGAGGCTGTATAGGTCTGCGACAGACAGTGCACCTGCACGCGATGCTCATACGCCAGCCGGTGCCAACTGTGGCAGACACGACTGCACGCCAGCAGATCACCGATTTTCAGCTGCCTGAACACCCGCTCCAGCACCAGCTCCGGCCAATGGGACGGGGCAAGGGCTGCGACCAGGGGGCCCGCCGGTGCCCGGGCACCAGGCGTATTCACGCCCTCCGTCACCACAACAGCCTGCCGCCACCCCGGTGAAGGCACACCGGCCGCCGCCACCGGCCCTGGCGACAAGGAGACGCCAGGGCCCTTGTTCGCGCCCTTTACGTGCATGGCATCTCGCCCCTCCGCCAACATCTGCCCAATTGAGGTGCCTCTCACACGAATGGTTCAGTGCCGACACCTGCAAAATCGTCACAACCTTGAGGCCAGTACAGAGCCCCTGTGACCTGGTGCGCGGCAAGCCCCGTCCTTTCAGGGTGGGGAGGATGTCAAAAGAGCATTCAGACGCGGCAGCCAGCGGCCCCCAGGCACTGTCATCATCGGCTGTGCGCATCAGAGGGCTCCGCGCCTCCGCCAACTGTGCGCACTGCAGCTCCTGCGCCTCCCATGGCTGTCAGCCCGGGCCCGTTCGAAAACAGCTGCACCAGCAGAAAGTGATTTTCATACCGAAAGTCCGTTCGCACCCCCCTTGCACCCTCCGGCATATCGCTTTTGCAGGAGAACGCCACCAACATCTGCATTCCATCAGGGGTAAACATCAGTCTCTGCACCCTGGCATCACTCTTGCGCTGCAGGGACAAAGAAAAATACCCTTTACGGCCATAACCTCCAGCCGCCCGGGGCCCCCACCAGACAACTTCATCATGGCGGGGACCAAAAGCCATGGCGCAATGATAGCCATCCGGAGAGAAAGAAAAGGGTAGCCGCTCCCCCGGTATCGCACTGCCTATCACAAATACCAGCTCCCAGCCGACGGCGGTTTTCCACACACATACATCCTCTTGTGTACGGACAGCCAGCAAGACACTGCTGGCGCTGAACTGCACGCAACGCACAACACCGCCGCTGCCGTGATCCATACCCGGCAAACGCGTGGCCTTTCTCCAGTCACCCGGCCGCTTGCAGGGCAGCACCATCACATCCTGGCAGCTGTCTCTGGCAGGAACCACCAGCAGCTGCCCGTCCGGGCTGAACGCCATAGGGACCCGGTAACCGGTCACCGGATGCGCCCTGGCCGGCAGCTCCAGGCTACCCAAAGCATTGGCCTGGCTCACAGGCTGCCACCCCTGCCCTCGCTCGAATTGCCAGAACTTTATATGCACGCCTACAGAAAAACCGTCCCTGCTGACCTGCCCCACAGCCAGTGCCAGCAAGCGGCTGTCAGCAGCAAAAACAGGCGCCCCGCGCACCGGCCGCGCCAGGCCGCCCAGGGTCTGTGTCCGCCAGGTCACGCCATCCCGGACGCAGACAACCGCGACACGGTTGAGCGCAAACACGAAATGATGATTGTCAGGACTGAACTTCATGCACAGTTGCTCAGCACCTGCCAGAAAAGTCACCATCCGGTGGTTATTCCATACCCTGACAAACTGGGCAGCTCCCCAGCTTCCCTCCTCTCCTGCGCCATAAATCGACAGGCCGTTGTGGCCCAGAGCTGCCAGATGTTGTTGGTCGGGGCTCAACACCACCTTGAACACCACGCTCAAAAGACCGCCTGCCAAGCTTGGGACAGGGTGTATCTGCCAATTTCGATCCGCGTCCCTGCGCCAGAGTTCCAGCTCCCCCGTCTTGTAGAGAACGCGCAGACTCTGTCCGTCCGCACTGAAGGTTGCACAGCACACGCCAGCGCTCATGTCACGGGGAGACCTGAGCATCTTCAGGCCTCCTTGCGCCGGGGCTGTGCGTGTCACCATCCAGCAATAACTCGGTTGCCCATCAGCCAGAAGTCCTGACACGACAAAGCATTCTCCATCAGGCGAGCTCGACAACGTCTGAAGCTGCGTCTGCCGTCCCCCGCCAGAAGGGCCAGTCCTGCCGAGAAAATGCGGATAAAGACTTTCGGTCATCAACGAACGCCATACAACCCTGAGCAACAGCTCCTGCGACGAAGGTCTTTGGCCCTCTTCAGGCCGGGGTTCAGCCTCTGACGCCAGCCCACTGCAGCAGGGCACCAGACTGGCACGCAGCCTGGCGGAGTCAAAAGCCTGTTGCATGTACTGACGGTGATGCCGGGTGTAGGTACTCTCCAGACAGTGCATCTGCATACGGCGACCGGTCGCCAGCTGGTGCCAGTGACGACACACAAGACTGCAGGCAACCAGATCCCCGATCTTCAGCTGCCTGAACACCAGCTCCAGCACCAGCGCGGGGCAGGTGGACGCCGCCTGCCCGGCCGCACAGGGGCCAGGTCCCAGCCGGGGCCGGACGCCGGATCCCGATGCGCTGCCCAATGCCCCAACCACCGCCGCCAAACCCGGCGCGGGCACCCGCCCAAAGGGACTGGCCACCACAACATCCGCCTGCGATGCTGATCTGCTCCGCGATGGTGGCGGCGCACCAGCCCTCCCCCTGACAGTCGTTGTATCCATAGTCACCTGAACCTCACCTGACACTTTCTTCATCAGATTGCCGTCTGCGGCACGCGTTCAGTAACAAAGCGGCAAGATCCCGGGAACGCACAGCCAGAAACACAAGCCCGGCAAGAAGCGCAAGCCAGCTTTCCCCTGCAAGACCTTGTATCAGGAAGACGGAGGCACGGCTGCATCCTGCCGCCTGTTCGGACGACGGGAAACCGGAAGGCTGGGCACCAGGTGAAAGGACAACAGCATAGTGGTGTAACAAAAATCGAATTCTTCTGTGGAATCCAACGGCTGGATGTGCCTGCCGGACAGCACCATCAGCACCCTTGTCCCCTCTGGCGTGAACAACAGCCGCTCTACCCTTCTGCCCTCGGGGACTGTAAAAAGACACTTGCGCATATACTGACCATCACCGTCAGGTCCCCATACCCCGACGAGGTTCCGGTTTCTCCCACTCAAGGCGCAATGATAGCCGTCCGGCGAAAAAGCGAATGGCGCCCCGGCCGATGCAACAGGATTGTCGACCATCAGCACCCGATGAAAATGCGGATAACGCTGCCAGATGTTCACAGTCTGGTCAGTGAAAACAGCCAGAAAGTCACTGCTGGCACTGAACTGCTGCCGCTGGAGACAATCGAACGGCGCCTGCTGGCTCCCGGCCCGCCAGTGCACCAGCTTCACGCCCCCCGAGCGGACAGACAGCCCGACCACAGGCAGTACACGTACATCCCGGCAGTTGTCCCCGGACGGCACGGCCATCAGCTTGTCATCAGGACTGAATGCCATGGGCACTCTGTATCCTGCCTGCGGGTGCGCCCTGGCGCCCAGCACCTGACAGCTTCCCCGCCTGTCAGGGTCGAGCGCCGCCACCCATCTCCCTCTGTCGAAAAGCCAGAACCGGATCTGGACAACCGTGGACCAGCCCTGATCACTGGCGGGCCCCGTTGCCAAGGCAAACAAGCGACCATGGCCAGCAAAAACGGGTTGCCCCCGGACCGGCTCCCCCAGCAGGAGTCGCTGTTCCTGCCAGTCGCGCCCCCACCGACTGCAAACCAATCCCTGACGGCCAAACGCGAACACAAAAGCACGACTGTCATCGCTGAACTGCAGGGCAAGCTGCCCGGAGGACAGGCTGAACAGATCCTGGACGTTCGGCCAGGCACTGCTCCACTGGATCACTTCGCTCCAGCCGCCGCGTTCCCCTTCGCCAAAAATCAGCACCCGGTTGCGCAATACGACAGCCAGATATTGTCCATCGGGACTGGGTAGCACCTTCACTACGGCACCATCAAACAGCGGAGCCCGGGGCACAGCTTGCCAGTGACCTTGCGCGCCCGCCCGCCACACTTGCTGATGACCCTTGTCGTAAAGAACACCCAGGTGAAGACTGTCTGAACTGAATGCCAGCTGGCAGGCAAGCATGGAAGCCGAAGCGTAGCTGGCGTCAGAATGCAGCCTCGCCGCAGGCCCAGGAGCCGCTTGCCACAGGTCGACGATGCTACACCTCTCGCCGGGCAACTTGCGTGACGAAGCCAGCCAGCGACCGTCAGGGCTGCACAGGAGTTGCTCGATATCGCCATGCAATGAAGGGCTCATATTCGTGGCAAGCGGCGCCAGGCGGCCGGCCTGCAACAGGATCGGTATGACCGCCAGCAACAAGTGCCCTGATGGCGGCGCAGCATGGGCCGCAGCCTGCTGCCCTCTTGCGAGGTCCCGGTCCATGGCTGCACACCGGCCCGCCACGTCAGGACGCATGGCCCCCGACGCAACAGCCCTCTCCAGCTGTTGCCTGTGGACGCCCCTGTAGGTTCGCATCAGACACCTGCGTTGCACATGCGCGTCACACGCCCAGCGTCGCCACTGCCTGCTCACCCGCATACAAGGCATGAGGTCGCCTATCTTCAGACAGCTGAAAATCTGGTACAGCAGCGTGTCGGGCAAAGCAACCGGACCCGGTCCGGATCCGGGCTCTTGCCCGGCTACCTGCTCTACCGGTGCTGCCCTGGGGCCTTGTGCCTGCGCATCCTCCCCCTGACGGTCATCAGATGACCAGGCCACCCGTCGTACGGCCGCTGGCGACTTGTCTGCTGCAACAACGCGACCCTGAGCCATCGCAGCTGGCGGCGACAGCGGAGACTGCGGCAGTGGTGACGCATCACCAGTCGCCCGAATGCCTGTCGTATTCATGAGTGTCCCAAACCTCTTTTCCTGCACAGCTGCGACTGGGATAACTGTCAGCACCAGCAAGTTCACACACAGAGCAAAGAACGTCAGGACAGCAGTCAACCGGGCTCAGGTCCTTGCGCATCGGCGGCCGGTTCAGACACCGGCGCCCGGCCTGTTCCCGGGACCAGATTCCAGCAGAAAAACCGGCTGACAGTGCGAAACTCCCGACTCCTGTCCTCTCCTGTCAGCCTGTCGCTTTCCCTGAACTGGCAGCCAGATCCCATGACCAGAATCCGGGTGCCATCGGGCAGAAACTGCACTCTTTCTACAGAGAATCCCGCAGGAGTCTCGCCAAGATACTTGCGCCTGTACACCCCTCCACTGCCAGGCCCCCAGACAGATACCTGTTCCGGGGCATTGTGCGAACAACCGCCGATCACACAGTGGAAACCATCGGGCGAAAAAGCAAAAGGCACTTCGCCATGGCGCAGAGGATCGGCCCATTGCAGAACCTGGTTCCACCGATCTGACAAGCGCTGCCACAACGTCAGCATCCTGCCAGCACCCATAGCCAGATAACAGCTGTTGGCACTGAACTGCAGAAATGACACAGGCGCATAACCGCCTTGTTGTGCTCTCGCCTGGTCACCGGTCGGTCGAAACTGCATAGTCCCGGCTTCAGGTCCACTGACGGGCATAATGCACGGGCCGCAGTCAGTACGCATGTCAGGCACGGCCATCAGCTGGCCGTCAGGGCTGAATGCCACCGGGATGTTGTAACCGGCAGCAGGATGAATCCTGACCGGCACCACAACGGGGGCGCCACACCGGCTATACACCACCGGCTGCCAGACCGCCGCCCCCGGACAGCGCTGCGACTCTTCGAAGCGCCAGAAATGGATGCCACCATCTGCGGCCGCCCAGCCCAGATCACCATCGGAACCGCAGGCCAGTGCCAGCAGCCGGCCACTGGCATCCAGAGCCGGCTGGCCCCGGACGAGGTTATTCAGGGTCAGCGGCTGCTTGCGCCAGGACTGCCGGCCCTCGCGCGTGCAAACAAACACCCAGCGCCCAAACCCGAACACAAAATGACGACTGTTATCGCTGAACCTCATGGCAACATGGTCAGGATCATAGTGCGCCGTGCGGGCACGCTGGGACAGGACATCAATCCACTGTGGCCGCACTCCCCAGCCGCCCTGCTCATTTTCACCGTATATCAGCACACGGCTGCGGAACCCGATACCCAGATATTTGCCATCAGCACTGAGCACCGTCTTGTGTACTACATTCTTCTCGAAAAGACTCACAACGCCTGACAGGTACAAAGCCGCATCCGCCTGTGGATGCCGTTGCCAGACCCGCACATGGCCCGACCCCAGAAGAGTCCGCAACCTGCGGTGGTCCGAACTGAATGTCAGCTGCTCGACAGCCCCGTCCACGAATCCGGAATGCGCACCCTGCAAGACAGGCTCGTCACCACAGTGCCACAGGCTCAGGGCGCAGCGCGGCCCGCCCCAGGCCGGAAGCTGCACGGCTGAAGCCATAAACCGGCCGTCACGGCTGGTTACGAACGCCTGTATGCGCCCTGGACACCGGTGGCTCGACTGGAATGCCCCCGGATGAAAAGAATCCGTCAGCAACATCCGCTGTACCGCTGTGAACAGCAGCTCCTGTGATGAGGGGACCCATGCCCCCTGCCCGGGCCTTGCAGGGCAGTCGCACCAGGGCGTGAGACGCGCGCGCACCACCCGGGTATCCAGCGCAGTCTCCAGCTGACGCCGGTGAGCAGCAGGCCAGGTGCGCAGCAGACAGCGTATTTGCAGGCGCCGATCCCCCGCCACCTGGCGCCAGTGCCAGCATACCTGGCGACAGGCCAGCAGGTCACCGATATGCAGCTCCCCGAACAGCAGCTCCAGCACAGGAACGGGCCAGGTCGATGGATCTGTGCCGCCCGGACGCAGCGCACGACAGTCCCGGGAACCCTCCGACACCAGGCTGTGCCGCCCTGCCTGCGCATCAACCTGAGTCACAACGGGTCCCGGGACTGCCGGCCCTGTCGCCAGCACCGGCTGTGGCGGCGATCCTGCGCCCCCCCCTGTAGCTGCTGTATGCATCAGAACCTCCCACAGCCCCTTCCCACTCAATCCTGGGCAGGGGCCCTTGCCAGACACGCGAAACGTTTCGCAACAGATCAGAAAGGAATCACCCAGGCTCAAGCTGACGCCGGTTGTCATCCCTCCAGTGCCAGTTCAAACCCCCGATGCCGAGCTTTCGTGCGGTACCAGATCCCAGCAGAAAAAACGGCTGACAATGCGGGCGTCGCCACTCCTGTCATCTCCCGCCCCCCTGTTTTTCCCGAACTCCCAGCCATAGCCCACAGCCAGAACCCTGGTACCAGCGGCCATAAACTGCACTTTCTCGGTCCTGAAGCCCAGGGGAACCCCTTCAAGCGCCTGATACTTACACCGGTACTGCCCACCACTGACAGGTCCCCAGACACAGATCTGCTCCTGCAAGTTGCGGGAAAGGGTGCTTGTCACACAATGGAAACCATCCGGCGAAAAAGCGAAAGGCACCTGCGCATGGCGCAGGGGATCGGCCAATCTCAGGGTCTGGTTCCAACAGTTCAGCGAGCGCCGCCACAACATCAGGCTCCAGCCGGCATGCACGGCAAGATAACAGCTGTTGGCACTGAACTGCACAAACGACACCGGCTCGTACAGACCCCGTTCTCCCGGTTCCTCTTCAGCACCCAGTCGAAATTCCACCGCCCAGGCCTCAGGTCCGCTGATGGGAATAATGCGCAGTCTCCGGCAATCACGCCGGTCCGGCACAGCCACCAGCTGACAGTCAGGGCTGAATGCCATAGGCACGCGGTAACCGGTCCCGGGATGAATCCTGATCGACAGGGTAAGGGGATAGTCTCTACCGGGACACATCACCGGCTTCCACCTGGCCTGATCCGGGCTGTGCGGCGGCTCGTCAAAGCGCCAGAAACAGATGCCACCATCAGCAGACCACCCCTTGTCGTCATCGGAACCATAGGCCAATGCCAGCATACGGCTGCGCGCATCCAGAACAGGCTGCCCCCGGACAGTGCCACGCAGGAACAGCTCCTGCCGTTGCCACTGCCCCCCAGCGTCCTGCGTGCACACAAACGCCCGGTGCTCACCACCGAACACGAAATGTCGACTGTCATCGCTGAACCGCATGGCGACATGGGCAGGATCACAGTGCGACGCACGCGCATTCCGGGACAGGGACTGGCTCCACTCCGGGCGCACTGCCCACCCACTGCCCGCATCTTCACCATAAATCGCCACACGGCGACGGTAGCCAATAGCCAGGTATTTCCCATCAGCACTGAGCACCGTCTGGTGCGCCACATCATTCTCGAAAATACGTCCTGAGCCTGACATGCTCAACGGAAAGTGTCCCGGTGACTCCTGTCGCCAGCCTCCCACGCAGCCCGTGCGCAACAGCGTCCGGAAACTGCGGGGTGCAGACCCCCATGCCAGCTGCTCTACAGCGCCCTCCTGAAATCCGGAGTCGCCACCGCTACTGCGCAAGACAGCCCCGCCACCAAAGTTCCACAGGCTCAGGCTGTACCAGGTCCTGGTCCGGGTGGCACGCTGCACGGCAGCAGCCATGAAACGACCGTCCAGGCTGGACACAAACGCCTGGATGCGCCCTGTAATCCCGGTGCTCACCTGGAAATTACCCGGATGAAACCTGTCCGTCAGCAGCATCCGCTGTACCGCTGTGAACAACAGCTCCTGTGGTGAAGGATCCGGGGCGGCCTGGGCCGACGCCCCCCGCACCGACCTGGCCGGGCGGTCACACCAGGGCGCCAGACTGGCGCGCACCAGCCCTGTATCCAGCGCAGACTCCAATTGGTGCCGGTGAGCAACTGGCCAGGTTTGCAGCAGGCCGCGCTGCAGCAGACGTCGATCCATCGTCACCTGGCGCCAGTGCCTGCACACCTGGCTGCAGGCCATCAGGTCGCCGATATTCAGTTCCCGCAACAGCAACTCCAGCGCCAGAACGGGCCAGGCAGAGGGATTGGTGTCTCCAGAGCGCAGCTCACAGGTGCCCTGAGCGCCGCCTGGCACCGGGCTCTGCCGCCTGGATGGCGACGCAACCGGCGTCACACCAGCTCCTGAAACCTCTGGAACTGCCGCCTGTAGCCGCGCTGCCAATGGTGGAGGGGGACAGCCGTCCACCCCTGTATCAGCTATATGCACCAGAACCTCCCGCTGCCAGCTTGTATTCATCCTGAGCAGGGACTGGCGCAGACAAGCAAGGTTTCTGACAAGATCAAAAAAGTCAGTACAGCTGCCCGACCGGGCACAGCACTTTATGCCTTGCGTGCCTGTCAAGACGCCGGTCGCCGGCTTGGTGTCGGGACCAGATTCCAGCACAGAAAACGGCTGACAATGCGAGCATCCACAATCTTGCGCTCCCCAACTTGCCCGCCTTCCCTGAATTCCTGGCTATATCCCACGACCAGAATCCGGGTGCCATCAGGCGTAAACTGCACTTTCTCTACGGTGAAGCCGGAGAGAACCTCGCCACAATATTTGCGCCGGTACTCCCCACCACTGACCGGCCCCCAGACACTGAGCTGCTCCTGACCGTTTTTTGAAAGCGTGCCTGCCACACAATGAAAGCCATCCGGAGAAAGAGCAAAAGGCACCTCGCCCTGACGCAGGGGATCGTTCACGCGCAGCTGCAGGCTCCAACGCGTCGACAAACGCCGCCACAACGTCAGGGTCCTGCCAGCACGCATGACCAGATAGCAGCTGTTGGCACTGAACTGCAAAAACGACACCGGTTCATAACAACCTTGTTTCATTTTTCCCTCTTTGCAGCGCAGTAGAAATTTCACCTTCCAGGCTTCAGGTCCGCTGACAGGGATAATGCAAAGACACCGACAATCACGCCAGTCAGGCACGGCCAGCAGCTGACAGTCAGGGCTGAATGCCATAGGAACGCTGTAACCCGTATCCGGATGAATCGCGATCGGCAGCACAAGGGCGCAACCAGAAGCGGGAGACGTCACGACCTTCCAGGCGGCCTGACCCAAGCCGTCCGGCGGCTCATCATAGCGCCAGAACTGGAGATGAGCCTGATCGGCCCAGCCCCGGTCGTCCTTCTCGGCAGAACCATATGCCAGTGCCAGCAGACGCCCCTGCGCATCCAGAGCGGGCTGCCCCAGGACAACGGCGGAACACAAGGGCAACGCCTGCTTCCGCCAGCCCCCCACAAGATCCCGGGAGCAAACAAACGCCCTGTGCTCAAACGCAAACACAAAATGACGATTGTTGTCACTGAACCGCATGGCAACATGGTCAGGATCATAGTGCGCAGCGAAAACACGCCGGGACAGGGACTCGCTCCATTCCGGCCGCAGGGCCCAGCCGCCCGGCTCCTGCTCATCTTCACCATAAATCAGCACACGGCCAGGCAAGGCAACACCCAGATATTTGCCATCAACACTGAGCACTGTCTTGTGCACCCTGTCCTTCTCGAAGAGACGCTCAGCACCCGCCAGGTGCAGGGAAGCCTCCACCCGTCGACACCGCTGCCAGACCTGCACCCGGCCCGTGCTCGACAGTGCCCGTATGCTGCCGTCTGCACTCAATGCCAACTGCTCTACAGCCCCCTCCTGGAATCTGGAGTGAGCAGCCCACACGACAGGCTCAGCCTCACAGTGCCACAAGCTCAGGCTGCACTGAGACCCGGTCCAGGCAGGACGCTGCACAGCAGAAGCCATGAACCGACCGTCACAACTGGATACAAGTGCCTGCATGCGCCCTGGACACCCGGTGCTCAACTGGACAGAAGCCGGACGAAAACGGTCCGTCAGCAACATCCGCCGTACTGCCGTGAACAAGAGTTCCCGTGGTAAAGGATCCACAACTGCGTTGGCCGCTGCCCCCTGCTCAGACACGGCAGGGCGGTCGCACCAGGGTATCAGACGGGCGCGCACCAGTGCCGTATCCAGCGCGGACTCCAGCTGGAGCCGGTGAGAAGCAGGCCAGGTGTGCAGCAGACAATGCAGCATCAAGCGGCGACTCGTCGCTACCTGGTGCCAGTGTTTGCATACCTGGCCGCAAGCCATCAGGTCGCCGATATTCAGCGCCCTGAACAGCAACTCCAGCACGGGAACAGGCCAGGTCGATGGATGGGTAGATCCCGGTTGCCGCGCACAAGCGCCTTGAGTGCCGTCAAGCACCGGAGTCCGTCGTCTGGATGGCGACTCAACCACAGTCACAACAGGGCCTGGAACCGCAGCAACCGGAACCGGCACCGGTGAAGGGGAACGCGCGTCCAACCGCGTATCAGCTGTCTGCATCAAAACCTCCCGCAGCTTTTTCCTGGCTTGTGCCGAACTGGGACCTGCAAATACAGGCAAGGTTCAGACACTGATAAAAAAAGTCAGCACAGCAGATCAACCGGGAGCAGGGCCCTGTGTCGAAGGTTGCGGTTTCACCGTCGGCGTCGCCCGCCGGCGCGGCACCAGATTCCAGCAGAAAAAACGGCTGACAATACGCGACTCTTCACTCCCGTCCCCTGCCGGCCACCTGACTTCCCTGAACTGGCGACCATATCCCACAGCCAGGACCCGGGTTCCATCAGGCGTAAACTGTACTTTTTCTATAGTGAAGCCTTGGGGAACCTCGCCAAGATACTTGCGCCTGTACTGCCCAGTGCTGACGGGCCCCCAGATGCTGACCTGCTCCTGCCCCTTTTCTGACAGCCTGCTTGCCACACAATGAAAACCGTCCGGAGAAAGCGCAAAAGGCACCGCGTCCTGACGCAGGGGATCAGACAACCTCATGAGTGGGCTCCACCGATCCGGCAAGCGCCGCCACAACGTCAGGGCCCGGCCTGCACGCACAGCCAGGTAACAGCTGTTGGCACTGAATTGCACACAAGACACCCGCTCCTGCACATCCGGCTGTGCGTTTTCCACAGCAGGTTTCAGCCGGAATTGCACAGCCCAGGCCCCAGGTCCGCTGACGGGAATAACACGCAGACATTGGCAATTACACCAGTCAGGTACGGCCACCAGCTGACAGTCCGGACTGAACGCCATAGGCACGCTGTAAACGGCATCAGAGTGGATCCTGATCGGCAGCGCGTAACCACAACCGGAAAACACCAGGGCCCTCCAGGCTGACGGCGGCTCTTCAAAACGCCAGAAATGGATGCCACCCGGCGCACTCCAGCCCTGGTCGCCATCGCAGCCGTATGCCAGTGCCAGCAGACAGCCGCGCGCATCAAGGGCAGGCTGCCCCCTGACGGTGTCATACAGCTCGAGGGGCTGCTTGCGCCACCCCTCCGCCTCCTGGGTGCAGACAAACGCCCGCCACCCGCGCGCGCACACAAAATGTCTGTTGTCATCACTGAACAGCATGCCGACCTGAGCCGGATCATAGTATGCAGAGCGCGCTCGCCGGGACAGGACTTCGCTCCACACGGGCGGCACTGCCCAGCTGCCCTGTGCATCTTCGCCATAAATCAGTACACGACCACGGGTCGCAACCCCCAGATAGCGGCCATCGGCACTGAGCACCGCCTTGTGCACGACATCCTCGAAGAGACGCACACGCAGCTCCCTGCGCAGCACAGTGTCCACCCGTGCATCCGGCCGCCAGACCTGTACCCAGCCTGCCCTGAAAAGGCCCCGTAACCGACGCTGGTCTGAACTCAATGCCAGCAATTCCAGGTCCCCGCCCAGCCATGTCGAGTGGGCAGCGGACAAGGCAGATGCACTTCCCCAGCGCCATAGAGTCGCGCTGCACTGCGGCACTTCCCAGGCGGGAAACTGCGCGGCAGAAGCCATGAGCCGACCCTCAGCACTGAACACCAGTGCCGGTATGCGTCCCGGACGCCGGGGGCTCAACTCAACAGCGCCCGGATGAATCCGGTCCGTCAACAGCATCCGCTGTACCGCCGTCAACAACAGCTCCTGTGGTGAAGGAAGCGCAGCTGCGGCGGCCGATGACTCTTTCACCGGCCGCGCTGCAGGGCTGTCACACCAGGGCGTCAGACTGGCGCGCACAACTGCTGTATCCAGCGCAGACTCCAGCCGACGCCGGTGCCAGGCAGGCCAGGTTTGCAGCAGACAATGCCGCTGCAGGCGAGGGTCCATCGCCACCTGCCGCCAGTGCCTGCACACATGACAGCAGACCAGCAGGTCAGCGATATTCAATGCCCGGAACAACAACTCCAGCGCTGGAACGGGCCAGGTCGATGGCCCCATGCCGCCCGGCGGCAGCGCACAGGCCCGCCGGGTGCCCGACAGCGGGTTCTGCCGCCGGGCCCGCAGCTCAGCCACCCCAGCCCCCGGGACCGCTGGCGCTGTCGCCGGCACCGGAACAGGTGGTGACGGCGGACCACCTCCCCCCACTGTATGCGCTTTATGCACCAGAACCTCCCGCAGCGCCTTTGTACCCACAGAACAGGGAGTTCCCCCTGTCAGGCAAGATTCAGCTACCGATCAAAAAAGTCAGAATCGCAGCTCAAGCGGGCACAGGCCCTTGTACCTCCCGGGCCGGTTCAGACACCCGCCGGACAGGTCAGGACAAGGCGTCACCCGGGCAAAGGCTATTGTGCATCCGGTCCCGATGCGCAGACGCCACAGTCGAGCAGGCTCCATTGCTGCCAGGCCATGGGGCCGCTGATGGGCATAACCCGCAGGCTCTGGCAGCTGTTGCAGGAAGGCATGGCCAGCAGCTGACCGTCAGGACTGAATGCCAGAGCCACACTGTAGCCGGTTTCGGGGGGAATCCTCGCAATGAAACCGCCGCCCCAAAAGGGACTGATCTCCTTGACGTGATTCCACTTCGGCTCCGCCCCGGGCGGCGCGTCAAAACGAAAGAACAGGATTTTGCCATCCACAGCCCCCCCCCATCTTCGCTGCCGGCAGCGACCGGCACCAACAGCAGACGGCTGTGCGTATCGAAAACAGGCTGCCCCCGGGGCGGCGTTGCAACAGAACATGTCTGTATCGTCCAGCCAGCCCCCTGCTGGAAAAAGGTCAGGATATAGCCCTCAAACGCAATCACAAGGTGACGACCCTCATCACTGCATCGCATGGCAATCCGGCACCGGGATCCGGCGCTGGAGGCCCGCTGCCGATTCAACAACAGCCCCTGCACCGCCTGGCCTTGTCGCCGGTGCCGGAACCTGTAGTCGAGACGGACCTGCGCTTGCCCCTGTGTCAGCTGTATACACCATAACCGCCTGCCGATCCTTGCCTGCCCTGACCGGGTATAGAGACCCTCCTGCCAGGTGCAAAGTTCACAAAGCGAACGCAATCAGTCAGAACAAGAGATCAATCATGAATCATGCTCGGGCCCTTGTGCCTCCGATGCCCGTCCAGATACGCCCAGAGAGCGGGTGGGCGGGACCAGATGCAAGCACAGGACGCTGCTGACAAGGCGACAACGGCGAGATTCCTCCCCCTCCGCCTGTACGGTCTCCGGGCGAGATACAGCGACCAGCACCCGGGTAGCATCCGGTGTAAACAGCAGCTTCTCGACCTTCCATCCCTTGGGGAGAGTGGTGAGATACTTGCACGCGTATCGCCCATCAGCAACGGGGCCCAGAATGCCAATCTGCTCCTGGAGGCAGCACAATGCCGGAGCGCTTGCCACACAATGGAAACCATCCGGAGAAAAAGCAAACAGCGCCCCGGCCGATCCCCTGACCTCAAGTCTGTGCAGGCGCTTCCAGTAGCTGTCATGCCCCCGCCAGAGAACAACAGCCTTCTCGGTAAGCACGGCAAGACACGAACTGCTGGCACTGAACTTCGCAGACAACACCTGTTCACAATCGCTTCCTTCTGCGTTCCGGGAGCCGCAATCCAGGCCATGACACGTCTGCCAGGCCTCAGGTCCGCTGACAGTACCAATCTGCACACGCTGGCCGCTCACGGGGGAAGGCGAGACCAGCAGCTGACCGTCGGGACTGAATGCCAGAGGTACGCTGTAACCGGTCCTGGGGTGAACCTTCACGCCTATGGCATTGCCCAGATCCCCCCCGATCTTCCTGACAAAATGCCAAGTGGGTCGCTCCCCGGGCAGCGCTTCAAAGCGAAAGAATATGAGACTGCCAGCAACGGCCAGCCCATCTGTGCTGTCGGCAGCGGTGACCTGTGACAGCAAGCAGCTGTGAGAATCGAAAACAGGCTGCCCCCGGCACTGATGACCAAGGGTGAAGACCTGCCTTATCCAGCTTCTCCGGCGCGTCCCCTCCACATGGCTGACAAACAAGAGAGAGCGTCCCAATGTCATCACAAGGTGACAATTGTCATCACTCAGCCGCATGGCAATCCGAGCTGGATCCTCTCCAGCATTCTCAGTCGAGAGGCACCACGGGTCCGGCAAGAAGGTGCTGTTTGCTCCGTATATTTCTCTCCAGGCTCCCCTCTTGCCTTGATTGAATATCCGAATACTCCTGGGCTGAAGAACAGCAAGGCGTTGCCCATCGGGACTGAGCACAGCCTTGCGTATCCGCTCCTCGCACAGCAAGGAACGTCTCACTATACGCCAGTCACCCGGCGCAAAGGCTTGCCATAATTCCTGCCCGCCATCGCGGAAAAAAACCCGTAACTGACCGCCGTCTGAACGGAATGCCAGCAACCGAACCACCCTATGTCCCAAAAACAATGACGCAGGTGTGCATCTGACCGGACTGGCCCCGGTTTCCCACACATCAAGCTGGTTTGCCTGGCCCTCCGCGTGCCGTACCATGGTCACCAGCCCCCCGTCAGGGCTGCACAGAAAGCCTTGTACGCCCCCTGGCAACCAGCCAGGATTTTGTTCAATCTTCGGACCCAGTCTCGCCGTCAGCAACAGGCGGCTTACCGCCGTCAACAACAGCTCCGGTGGTGAAAAAGTCGGGACGCCAGTGGCCGATGCCTCTTCCTCTGGCCGGGTGACCGGGCCGTCACACCAGGGCGTCAGGCGGGTGCGTACAGGCTCCCTGTCCAGAGCGCGCTCCAGCTGGCGCCGGTGGGCAGGGGGCCAGGTTTGCAGCAGGCAATGCATCTGCAGGCCGCGATCCCCTGCGACATGACGCCAGTGCCGACAGACATGGCGGCAGGCTGTCAGCTCGGCAATATTCAGCTCCCGGAACAGGAGTCTCAGTACAGGAACGGGCCAGCAGGCGGGCTTGGTCCCGCCCGGCAGCAGCACTTGTGGGTGCCCGGCAGCGTCCGACACCGAGACCCGGCGCTGGAGGCCCACTGAGGATTCAACAACAGCACCCGCACCGCCTGGCCCGGTCGCCGGCGCCGGAACCTGTGGTGGAGACGGACCTGCGCTTGCCCCTGTGCCCGCTGTATACACCATAACCTCCTGCCGGTCTTTACGGCCCTGTCCAGGGACAGAGACCCTCCTGCCTCGTAGAAAGTTCACACAGCGGACGAAACAAGTCAGAACAAGAGATCAATCATGAATCATGTACAGGTTCTTGTGCCTCCGATGCCCGTTCAGCTACGGCCCGGGACTGGGTTCCAGGGACCAGAGTCAAGCACAGGAAGCTGCTGAAAAGGCGACCAATGCCAGGCTCCTCCAGAAACTCCGGGCGAGATACGGCTACCAGCACCCGGGTAGCATCCGGTGTAAACAGCATTTTCTCGACCTTGCATCCTTTGGGGAGACTGCCCAGATACTTGTACTCGTATCGCCCACCAGCAACGGGTCCCAGGATGCCAATCTGCTCCTGGAGGCGGCACAATGCCGGAGCGCTTGTCACACAATGGAAACCATCCGGAGAAAAAGCAAACGGCATCCCGGCCGATCCCGTCACCTCAAGTCTGTGCAGGCGATTCCAGTACTTGCCATGCCCGCGCCAGAGAACAACAGCCTTCTCGGTACGCACGGCAAGACACGAACTGCTGGCGCTGAACTGTGCAGACAACACCAATTCACAGTCGTCTCCTGTTGCGTGCCGGGGGACGCAATTCAGCCAACTACATTTCTGCCAGGCCTCAGGTCCCCTGACAGAACACATCTGCACAAGATGGCAGCTTTCGGGGGAAGGCAAGACCAGCCGCTGGCCGTCAGGACTGAATGCCAGAGGTGCACTGTAACCGGTCCTGGGGTGGACCTTCACCATACCACTGATCGGCCTCCCCCCGAGCTTCTTGACAAAACGCCACTGCGGGGCCTCCCCGGGCAGCGCCTCAAAGCGAAAGAACAAGAGACTGCCCATAACGGCCCGGCCATCTGTGCTGTCGGGCGTGGTGACCAGTGACAGCAAACAGCTATGAGAATCAAAAACAGGCTGCCCCCGGCCCTGATTACAAAGGGTGAAGGGCTGCGTTTTCCAGCGCGTCCCCTGCAGGCTGACGAACAGGAGAAAGGGGCCCGATGTCATCACAAGGTGACGATTGTCATCACTCATGCACATGGCAATCCGGTCATGATCCTCCCTGTCATCCTCCCCATCATTCGCAGTAGAGAGGCACCACTGGTCCGGCAATAATCCTCTGCATGTTTCTCTCCAGGTCCCCGCCTCGTCTTCATCAAATATCAGAACAGCGTTGGGCTGAACAACAGCAAGGCGTTGCCCATCGGGACTGAGCACAGCCTTGCGTATCTGCTCCTCACACAGCAAGGAACGTCCCACTACCCGCCAGTCACCCGGTGCAAAGGGTTGCCATAATTCCTGCCCGCCATCGCGGAAAAAGACCCGCAGCTGACAACCGTCTGAACTGAATGCCAGCAACCGAACCGCCCGGTACTCCAACGGCGGCGTCGCAGGCGTGCATCTGACCCGTCTGAGCCCGGTTTCCCACACATTGATCTCGTTTTTGTGCCCCCCCGACCAGTGCCGCACCATGGTCACCAGGCGCCCGTCAGGATTGCACAGGAAGTCTTGTACGCCCCCCGACAACCAGCTGGAATGTTGTTCAAGCTTCGGATCCAATCTCGCCGTCAGCAACAGGCGGCGTACTGCCGCCAACAACAGCTCCGGTGGGGAAAAAGTCGGAACACCAGTGGCCGATGACGCTTCCTCGGGCCGGATGACAGGGCCGTCACACCAGGGCGTCAGGCGGGCACGCACAAGGTGCGTATCCAGGGCGCGCTCCAGCTGGCGTCGGTGGGCAGGGGGCCAGGTTTGCAGCAGGCAGTGCATCTGCAGGCTGCGATCCCCTGCGACATGGCACCAGTGCCGACAGACCTGGCCGCAGGCGATCAGCTCGGCAATATTGAGCCCCCTGAACATGAGCCTCAGTACAGGAACGGGCCAGCAGGCGGGTTCGGTCCCGCCCGGCCGCAGCACTTGTGCGTGCCCGGCAGCGCCCGACACCGACACCTGACGCTGGAGGGCTGCGGAGGATTCAGCGACAACAGGCCCCGCACCCTCTGACGCTGTCGTCTGTGGCAGCACCGGCGGAGATAAAGGCGGAGCACCCACCAACCCCATGTCCTTTGTGTGCATCTGAACCTCCAGGCCTTGCGTGGCATTTTTTTGCCCTGTCCCTATAAAGAGAGACCCTCCTGATACGCGCAAAGTTCCTGAAGCGGACGAAACAAGTCACAACAAGGCGTCAACTCAAAGGCCCCTCCATCTTTTTCTTTTTCGGTGGTCTCTTTCTCTGCTTCTTGCTCTTTGGATACTGGTGTTCCGCCACGGGCTGCCGGCCCAGGCTCGCCACCGCCCGCTCGTGCTTTACCTGTAAACATGACAGCCCGAAGCCTCTTTCCTTACCTGCTCTTATGGATAGAGCAGCGCTTGGCGATGGAGCAGCCAGCACGAGGAGTGTTCAGGAGCAGATCAAAAAAATCAGTACAGCTGGTCAATCAGGTAAAGACCTTTGCGTATCCTGCTGCGGTTCGAGTCCAGCCGGGCATACTATCTCCGACATCAAAGGCAAGGATGACAAGGAGTCGCTTAAGCTCTTGACCTTTTGAGCAACAGTTTTCTCTCTGGGATGACGCGACAGGCAAGCTTTCTGGCATCGAACGCCAACAGCCATTTCCCGACTGCGCTCATGCCTTGGCCATCCACGAGGAACAGGGCCTCATAGCGTCGAACAGGCCGACCAACTTTTCGAGAAAATACAAAACATGGGCCAATCCCCCACATCTGCTTCAGATTTTTTTTTACAAAATTTTAAAAAATCGGGTGAGCCTCAAAAAACCTGCTAATTTCTTGCTGTCCGAACCAGTGGTGTCCACCTGTGGTCTGTGAGGAGCTGATCGTGTCCGAGCACTTGTACAAAAATCTGCGGAAAATTGGTATCGAAGATCCAGTAGCCTATGAGGTCAGCAATGTCATGAATCCTGAACGCTACGCCACGCGTGA
>MPMQ01000046.1 GCA_002238585.1 Kistimonas sp. bin40
GAGCAGTGGACGCTGGAATTTGTTGGTGATGCCCGGCAGTTGCAGCTGAAGGGGCAGAGACCGACGCCTCTGGGCAGTGGCTGGCTGCCCGATTTTGCCGGCTGGCTGGAACGCTCCGGACTGGATGCTGCAACGCAGCAAACACTGCGCGCAAGCGTGGAGCAGGCCGAAGACGGCGCCGTCTGGGGCGTTGTGCTGCAGACAGCGGATGAAGGCTATCACGAATATGCTCATGTTCCCGATGCTCTGGGCTGCTCTGATGCCGCGCTTGCTGGTATCGAATTGGCGGCTCGCGATGCTGGTGTATTGCTGCGTCAGGGGCTGGCTCCCACCAATCTGCTGCCGCTCTACCATACAGTGCCCTGGGGAGCTACCAGCAGGGGCGATTGCCGTGCCTGGCAGTTTGCGTACGACAAGGTTCTCGGAGCGATCAGGGATTGGGACGGCGCGTCTACTGATCACGGCAATGTCGCCCGGGCACCTTATGGGCTGAGAGACTGGGCTGACATTCGCACTTTTGAGGCTATGGCATCTGAGGCTATGGCATCTGAGGCTATGGCATCTGATGCTGTTATGCCCTGTCGTGAACAGTGCTGGCAGAGTGGCACACTGAAGGTGAACGAGGCCGGCAAGCTGCTGACCGGCCTGAGCCTGTTACTGGCCCGCTTGTACAGTGCTGATTTTGATTGCTACAACCAGCAACGGGTGGACATCAACAGGGCTCGGGTATCCAGCCAGCTCCTGAGGATTTTCCGGGCTTTTATGGAAGAGTTCACAGACAACTGCCAGGCGGTGATGGTCTGGCAGCACAGCGTTGAACAGCAGGGGCTGTTTGAGGCAGCAGCACGTCAGATTGTGTTCTGGTGCGAAACCGGGGAGACCCCCTCGTTTGAAAAGCACTTGCGCGACGGAACCCTGCCTGAAGACATTCCCCGCGATTACGCTGGTGTGTGGCCGCAGAAAAAGCCCTTGCGGTTTTCCTTGTTCAGGAAAAACACCCTGAGAGACCACAAAAACCAATACCCGCTCGTGCAGCTGTCGGCACTGATCTACCTGACGCTGGGGCATGCCATTGCTGCCACTGACAGTCTCAACCAATCCGCCGCAGGATCCGGGCGCAGCTGAGACACATGGCAATCAACGAGAGGCAGGCGGTCGCTGGTGCTGGCGACCGATGCGGCCATGTCCCGGCAGAAAATTCTGATGCTCAGACTTCGCGACAATTTCTCTCATGCCTGTCAATAGGCCAAACTGAAAAGAACCGTTTCCCCCGCATTGTCTGTCACTGCTCAGAGGTTTTACACATGAGGCCGTTAGCGTCTTTTCTCCAGGGAACACGTCTGGGTTCCTGGTTTTTGCCATCAAATTCGGCAGACAACAAATCGTCCACTTCCGTCCGGGCTGGCACAAAAAGACATGTAACAACGGACTTGGCCTCGCGTTCTGTCTCCTCTCGATCTGATACCAGTTCCTTGGTGGTGCCAATGGCACCCTTCGAACGGCAGCAGGCCCTCCGCCAGTTTGCCATTGATATTTTGGCTCTTGATCAGCTTGTGGAAAATGAATCCGTTGGGCGACTGGCAGCCGCTTGTCGCACCTTGCAACAGCAGGACACCATGTCCACAGATGCAAAGACAACAGCCGACCTGCTGGATTGGGTAACGTTTGATCTTTTTTATGACAAGCCAGAGGTACTGCGGCTTTTGATACACCACAGACAGGCATTGCAATTGCCATTTCCCTCTCCGACTTTTATGGCCAAAGAATGCTACACCGGTGCCTCCTGGCACTTCTTTCGACCATTTTTCGATAAGCTGCCTGAGTGGTGGCAGCAAGAATTTTTGCGTATGGGCGTTGTACTGGAACATTCGCTGAATGGAACGGAAACACTGGCTCTCTGGTACAAGAACGCCTGTAAAAAACTGAATATTCCCCTTGAAACTGACGCCTTATGGGAGCGATGCAGGAACCCTGAAACTACCGACTGCATTTTGTCTCCTTGTTTTAACTTGATCAGTCGCGAGGAGCAGCTGGCCGTTGCTGTAGCAACAATCAGAGACATCGCATCCGGTGCTATAACTGCTACAGAGGTGGGAATGACTGCTTTCCCTCCAGCTCGGGAGTCCCCCAACGCTACTTATTATAAGGAATGCAGGGTTATTGCATTGTTGGGGCTGTTGGCAAAAGAACAGCCAGATCAGATGCTGGCCTGGCTTCTGCGACAAGACGCCTCATTTCAAGCCGTCACTCTGTTCCTCCATGTGCGCCATTACAGTCCGGGTCCAGACAAAGCCGCGCTGGACCGGATGCTCAATAGTGCGATGCAACAGGGAATGGCACCGAACCCCCAGATACTGCAACTCTCTGACGCCAGCGGCCAATTCTTGAGCCACTATTTTTTCAAGGAAAAGGCTTATGCTGCTTTGGGTGCATTAAGTCAATACATCAATCTGAAGCAGGGCTCTGTTGCCGGTCATGGCGCGGGACCTGAGGTGGGCACCCAGCCTTTGTCATCCCTGGAGCTTTACGCTCACCGCCGTCCCCATGGCGAGTTCCCGCTCTTCGATGACGGGGCCGTTGTTCCAGATTTCCCCAGAGATCTCCGGCGGATGCACACACTTATAGGCGAGGATGGACTGCTGGAGCTGATGCTGGAGGCGGGCAACCGGGGCACTCCTGCCTGGTGGGTCTGGATACTCCGGTGTTTGCAGTTGTATCCTGGGTTACAGAGTCGCCTGCTTGAAGACCCGCGCGCCTGGCAGATCAGCCTGAAGCTATCCTGGAACACGGCTGTCCCCTTGCCCGCCATGCTGAATTTCTTCTGGTATCCGTTGGCTCCCCTGGATCAAGCTGACCTGCAGCAGTTTCTGCTGCAAGAAATCATCCAGCGTACCATGCAAACAAGCTGTGATGATGAAGACAGGGTCCAACCGGCATGGGCACTGCTGGATGCATCGCTGATTCTTTGCGAGCCATACCCGTGCCGTTGGCTGCTACAGCATATCCTGACTGACAAGAACCCTTTCTGGTGCCAGCTGCGCAACAGGTTTTTTGATGGGCGGTCCACCAACTTCTACCAGCTGCTGAATCTGCTGACGGCCAGCTGGTGCAGCACGAATTGTGCTGCACCAGCGCAAGATTTCGACGCGTACCTGACTGAGAAGTTGGCGTCGCCCTTGTGTCAATCCGAGTGCCGGGCCCCGGATCGCTGTCTGACCGAAACGCAATACCCTGCCCTGTTCAAGTCAACGGCAGCCGGCACCTATGGGCGCACCGTCTGGTTCCGGACGAAAGAAGGTGTCATACGCCTGAAGTTACACAAGAAGGGTGAGCCGCTGGCTGATCTGTTGCGTGAACAGCTGGCTCTGGAGTTTGTCAAGAATGCCCAGCTGCCACTGAAAGGACAAAGACCGGAACCTCTGGGCAGCGGCTGGCTGCCCGATTTTACCGGTTGGCTGGAGCGCTCGGGGCTGGATGCGACAACGCAGAACACTCTGTGCAATAGCGTGCAAAAAGCCGAAGATGGTGCCGTCTGGGGCGTAGTGCTGCGCACATCGGATGAAGGCTATCACGAATATGCTCATGAGCCTGATGCCAGGGGCTGCCCTGATGCTGCTCTTGCAGGCATAGAGCTGGCAGCCCTGGATGCTGGTGTGTTGCTGCGTCACGGGTTGGTTCCCACCAATTTACTGCCCCTCTACCATGCCAACAACCAGGGAGACCGCCGTACCTGGCATTTTGCGTATGACCAGGCCCTCGGCGAGATCCAGGACTGGGACGGCTCTGCGACTGATCATGGCAATGTGGCCAGGGCACCCTACGGGCTGAGAGACTGGGCTGATGTTCGCACTTTCGAGGCGATGGAATCTGATCCTGCCGTGCCCTGCCAGGAACAACGCTGGCAGAGTGGCACGCTGAAGGTCAATGAGGCCGGTAAACTGCTGACCGGTCTGACCCTGCTGCTGGCCCGTTTGAACAGTGCTGACTTTGATTGTGATGACCAGCAACGGGTGGAAGCCAACAGGGTACGGGTATCCGGCCAGGTGCGGAGGGTGTTTCAGGCGTTTATGGAAGGGTTCACAGACAACAGGGATGTGGTAATGGCCTGGCGGCACAACATTGAACGGCGAGGACTTCTTGATGCAGCAGCACGTCAGATCGTGTTCTGGTGCGAAACCGGGGAATCCCCCTCTTTTGAACAACACTTGCGCAACGGGACCCTGCCCGAAGACATCCCCTACGCTGAGGGGCACGTTCATCCACAGACAATGCCACTGCGTTCTTCTTTCTCAAGTAAAAACACCCTGAGAGGCCATGCGCGCCAATACCCGCTTGTGCAGCTGTCGGCGCTGATCTACCTGACGCTGGGCCATGCCATTGCTGGCACTGACACAGTGAGTGAATCCACTGAGGCGAGCAAAAATTAACCGGAGGCGGTCGGTCACTGATGCGCCACCGCCTGACACAAAACGCTGATGTCCACATTCTGTGAACCTTTCTCCCCTGTGTCTGTCCAAAGATACAGGAAGAGAATTTTTCCGTTCGTTTTTCTACCGCTGTTTACAGAAGGTGTTGTGTGTGAACCCCCTGATCGTCCTTACATCGCAGCAGGCTCTGCCGGGTGCCCTCCTCAAAGGGCTCACCGGCGACCGGCAAGTGCTGGAGAAAAAGCAAGGCGTCCTGGATGCGACTGTGCGCCAGATTGTTTTGCGGTGCGAGGCGGTCGGGAGGGGGCCGCATTGCGAACAACACCTGCGTCATGGGATCCTGCCTTGCGGCAGCCCCCGTGACAACACGCCTGTATATGAGTGGACAAAACTGCTGAATATCGCCTTGTTCAGGAAACAGGTGCAAGGGGATCACAGCCGCCAGTACCCGCTCCAACAGCAGTCAGCACTGATCTACATGACCTTCGGGCATGCCGCTGTCTCTACCAGGACAGTCGGTCGCCGGGTGGCACTGACGCAGCTTCGACGCCAGTCGGCACAAGCTGTGGACCTCGTTCATGAGCCTTGCGCTTTTCCCGTATACTCCCCGGAACTTGTACTGCGGCAGCAGCTGTACAGCCTTGCCCAGCACCTCAGTCACCTGCATGGAGATTACATCATGTCCGTGAAAAATCAGATCGTCGCCCGCCTGACCGAGGCTTTCTCCCCCCATCACCTGCTGGTGGAAAATGAAAGCCACAAACACAGGGTGCCGCCCGATGCCGAGTCCCATTTCAAGGTTGTTGTGGTCAGTGATTGTTTTACCGATGCCAGTCCGGTGGACCGGCACCGCCAGGTATACCGCCTGTTGAGCAAGGAACTCAGCGAAGGCGTGCATGCTTTGGCACTTCATATGTATACCCGAAAAGAGTGGCAAGAGACCGACAGAGAACTGGTCAGTCCTGACTGTCGGGGAGCACAAGGTTAGTGATCCTGACACAAGGGACAGCAGACGAGCGAAACTGAAACAGGATCATCCATACTCAAAGACGGTACGCTTCAAGAAAACAACACAGGACACCCCTTCCCGCGTTGGGGGCCAAGGAGTCAACACATTGTCTACTGAACCTATAAACAAAGACGTAATCAAGCCCCTCGCCCGGCGCCTGAAGAAGGAGTGGCAGGCCATGGGTATGAAAAAAGTCGCCGCGTCGGGACAGGAGCACGGCATCAGTCTGAAAAGCCGATTCAGCACGGAAGATGGCAAGATGGTGGTGATCACGGCCCTGCTGACGCCAGGTGTTATCAACAATAACAACGCCAGCCTGATGGTTGATGTTGTCTTGCCGGAGGGGCCCCGCCTGGAGCCTTGTCTGACAGCCCTCAGTGCCTTCATGCAACAGGCCACTGCCCAGTTCAGTCCTGTCAGCGTACTGGCCGATGTCAAAAACAACAGGGTTGTTCTGCGCCAAAGCCAGCTGACTGCTGTTGACTATCCCGTTTCCCTGGCTCCCTTTCTGAACTCGGCCCGGGCTCTGGTGCCTTTGTTGCGGGATGCGCTGGTGCGCCTGTGTGCCAGAAATCCCTCTCCCGACAAGGCGCGCCAAATGGCCGATGAGCTTTCCAGTCGATTCTATGGAGCTATAGCAGAATGAGTACACCTATCCAGCAGCACATAGACACCTGGCTCAAAGAGCAGGACCTGGCACCGGAACGCCAGAATACAGACAAGGGAACCACCGGCTGGCGCTTCACATTGGCCGAACACCTCCAGGCGGAGCTGTTCTGCTACGAAAGTACGGAGGAAGATGTCACGGCTGTACTTCTGGCTTCTGTACAGCTCAAGCCGGGCGACAACCCCACCACACTGGCTGCGGCTATAGCGCCGGCTCTGGCTCCACTGTCGATTATGGTGGTCGAGGATGCATTGTCCCTGCGCTTGCTGCTGCAGGGAAAAGTCGGCCATGTCGCGGCACTTCTGGAAGAGGGCATAGTGCTGACTCGCCATGTTCTCTTTTCTGTTGGCTCGCGCATAGTCGAACTGGCGGAAGGAAAGATCCCCATGCAAAATGCGATGGTGCAGGCACTGCAGGCATTGCATGGAAATGAGGGACGTGCACCGCGCAAGGCAGAGCCCACCGTCTCTACCAAGGGGCCTTTGCAGGCAGGGAGCTGAATCTCCCCCCGCCTCAGGGCTGTACTGGCGCACAGGCAGAAGAGACTGGTACCCCCCGGTCTCTTCTCAGCTGTGACAGGCATATGCAACCCACCGGGGCACTTCCGTAGTATTATCACCATTATCGCCGCATAAGGCAGCCTGGCTTCCCACAGCGCTGCTTTTCATTATGACAAGGTCATCCGGACGCCGGCGCATCGTTTTTCTTCGGCGGCACCCGCTGGCGTACGACGAGGTATTCATGAAACCACGAACAGGATTGATTGGCTGGCGCGGTATGGTGGGCTCAGTGCTTATGGAGCGCATGGCAACAGAGGGCGATTTCACCCGGATAGAGCCCGTTTTCTTCAGTGAATCACAACCCGGCGAACCCGGCCCTTGCCTGGATGGCCTTGCCGCACAGCCACTGGAAGATGCGACAAATCTGCACTTGCTGGCCGCCATGGATATCATTATTTGCTGCCAGGGGAGTGAGTTTACACGCAGGATCTACCCTGATTTGCGCGCCCATGGCTGGCAAGGACACTGGATTGATGCTTCCTCCGCACTGCGTATGGCCGAAGACTCAGTCATAGTACTGGATCCTGTCAACAGAGCCATGATCGACAGACAACTGGCGGCCGGCACCCGCACCTGGTCCGGTGGCAATTGCACGGTCAGCTTGCTGCTGATGGCACTGGCCGGACTGCTGCGCCAGGACTGGGTTGAATGGATATCGACCATGACCTACCAGGCTGCCAGCGGTGCCGGAGCCGTGCAGATACGCGCTCTCCTGCAAGAAATGGGGCATCTCCACGCCTGTGTGGCACACCAGCTGACCGACCCGGCTGCTGCCTTGCGTGATCTGGAAGCCAGTGCCAGCAGCTGGCTGGCACAACGTGCAGCCTCCTCCCCCGCTCTTGTGCCCCTGGCGGCCAACCTTATCCCTTACATAGGCACGGCCCGGCCAACAGGGCAAAGCGATGAAGAGGGCAAAGGCCAGGAGGAGGCCTGTCGGATTCTTGGCTGTCCAGACGCACCCCTGCCTGTTGATGGGCTCTGCGTGCGTGTCGGTTCCCTGCGTTGCCATGCCCAGGCCGTGACACTGCGCCTGAAGCGGGAGGTGCCACTGGCCGAGCTGGAGGCCTGCCTGGCACAAGCCCACCCCTGGCTGCACCTGGTGCCCAATGAGCCGGACGCTTCCCGCCACCAGCTGACGCCGGCGGCGGTCAGCGGCAGCCTGCGCATTGCGGTGGGCCGCGTGCGCCAGATGACGCTGGGGCCGCGTTATCTGACGCTGTTTACTCTGGGGGATCAGCTACTATGGGGAGCGGCCGAACCACTACGACGTCAGCTGGGCATCCTGCTGGAGCGCACCTGAGCTTCGTCCCCTGTCAGAGCCTGCCTGAGACGCGTGCTGTCTGTCCGGTAACCGCAGTTGCAAAAGCGTCAACTGTGGTCCAGATGCACAGAATGCCAACACGGAAAGCCCGTCCTCACTGACATGGAGCGCCTGCACCGGTCGCCCCAGAGAGAAGCTGGCTTTTCTGACAAACTGCCCTTGCTGATCCGGACCATGAATCCACAGGGTGCCTTCCTGGCCTGCTGTCGTCACAAACAGCTCGCCGTCGCCCATCGGCAGGAGACAGGCTGTTGGCCAGCCCCGGCAGGTTGCGTCCTGGCTACGCTGAACCCGTTTTTTCCAGTCGCCAGCTTCCTGGTGCCATAAAGACACACTGGCGTTGGTTACCCACGCCAGTGTCTTTCCATCTGAAGACAGAGAGATATAGCGAACACAATCCCCTGCTCGCGTGATATCCCCTCCCGGCATAGTCAGCGTTGTCTGGCAGTGCCAGCACTCTTCGTTGTTCATGCTCCAGAGCTGGACGCTGTCACTGGATGCCAGAACTGCCAGTTGGCGCCCGTCCTGACTGAACTGCGCAGCCCTGGAAAAAGGCCCGTCGTTCTTGCCAAAGTAGCGGGATGCGCTCAATTGTAATTGCGGCCGGTGCTCACTGCCCCATTTCCACAACGCCGTCTGAGTGGGGGATAGTGTCAGCAGATAAGAGCCATCTGGACTGTACATCATGGCTGTTGTTGGCGAATTGGTAATCCATTCGAACACATGACAACCCCAGGCTTGCGGGTGGGCGGCGTCCACGCCCGTTTTCCAGATGTGCAACGCCTTTCGCTGTCCGCAACAGGTCGTCTGTGCTCTGGCACTATAAAAGAAGCTCTCATTGCCATGAGTATCGATTTCAGACACTGCTGCCAACTCGTTTGTGGCTGTTGTCCAAGCCAGAAAACAGGTCTGTGATGGACTCAGGGGATAGTCTTTCATGACAGGGACCCCCCAGCGACGACCCTCAGTTTCAAAGGGAACCATGAGCAGATGACAGTTCATCTGACTCTTGTACAGGGCAATAATGCCGCAGTCTGCGAAACTCAAAAGCCCGAAAGCACGGCCAGAATGCGGCGCAGGACGCTGACATATGAGCTGCCGCTGCCACACGTGCGTATCCGGGTCCCTGCACCATTCAAAAAGAGCGCCGTCGCTATGGGCACTGATCAAAGTGTCCGGTTGATGCAGGCCGAACAGATGCTTTTCTACAGATGCCGTCGCCGGAGGAGACAGGATGGCCGGCTGCCATCCCTGGGGTTCCCATCCATAAACATGCAAGACACCGTCATCCATGGTCGTCAGGTGCTGGCTTGTTGCGAACCAGCGACCACAAGGACTGAGAGACACAGAACCGACAAAACCCGGGCTTTCCTGATTGAATGGCATCGCCTGGAGGGCTATCTGGTCGGTCTGAATCAGCTGCTGGCGGAGACTGTATTGCAACAATCCAGAGAACAGACGCTGCGCTCTTTGAGCCTGCTGTCTGTGATCCCCGCTCTCCGCTTGCAGCCGTTCGCACTCTCGCAGCACCTGGTACTGGCATTGCAGTGCCGGCAGAAATGGACTGCGGTGACTCTCCAACCACGGACGGATACGGTGCTCATACGCCGGTGTCAGGCGTCCGCTGTTCTGTCGCGCCCGCGCCTGCTGGTGCAGCCAGGAGGCCAGCTGAACCCTGAGGTCAGGCTGGCTGGCATGCCAGCTGCGACACACCAGTGCACAGGCGTTGTGACTGGAGAGCGGCAAATGGCTCCACAACTTGCACAACAGCCTGGCAGGCGGTTCTTGCCAGCCGGTCAGAGAGTCCGGGGGAACAGGAACAACGCGAGCCTGAACGTCGACCGCTCCAGGCAGTCGCGGATGCTCGGTGTCTGGAACAGAAGTGCACGCCGACAGGCGTGCAGCAGAAAGGGACATAGCCATGTACGTATACCCGCAGAAGGTGATTCCTTCCACGTAGGGCACCCGCAGGCTGCCATGGTTCCTGGCCGTCTGGATTTTGTTATGACCCCTGCCCAGCCTTGTCAGAGAGAAGGCTGCAGTGGGCGATACACCCTGAACCTGCCGTAACACTGATCTGATGCGCAGCACTGCCGCACGCATCACAGACGAGCAACCCGGCCACTGTGGAATGACAGTGGCCGGGAGAGTCTTCCGCCCAGACCTCAGCCCACCCAGGCCCTGGCATTATGAAACACCTGCTGCCAGGGAGCCTCCCCCCTGCACTCCTCCGGTGCCCAGGAGTGCTGCCATGCCTGAAAGACGCGCTCAGGGTGCGGCATCATGATGGTGACCCGGCCATCCCGGCTACAAAGTCCGGTCAGCCCTTCCTGCGAGCCATTGGGGTTGAAAGGATAACGCTCCGTGCGCTGCCCATGATTGTCGGTATAGAACAACGCCAGCTGTCCGGCAGCCTGCAGCTTGTTCCTGTCCGCGTCCTTGCCAAACAAAACCTGCCCTTCACCATGAGCCACCGCAACCGGTATACGGGCTCCGCTCAGAGACTGCAACAGGACCGATGCGCTGGGTGCCACTTCCACCATCACCAGACGGGCTTCGAACTGCCCGGACAGGTTGGGCACAAAACGCGGCCAGTGCTCCGCGCCGGGAATCAGTTCACGCACCCCTGACAGCATCTGGCAGCCGTTACAGACCCCCAGTGTCAGCGTATCAGGGCGCGCAAAGAAGCTGGCAAACGCCTCCCTGAGCCGGGGATTGAACAAAATGGAGCGCGCCCAGCCTTGACCGGCACCCAGCACATCGCCATAGGAAAAACCACCACACACAGCCAGCACACGAAAATCATCCAGGCTATGGACACCGGCGGCCAGGTCGGTCATATGAACATCAACAGCTTCAAAGCCGGCAGAATCAAAAGCCGCCGCCATTTCCTGGTGACCATTGACCCCTTGCTCGCGCAACACGGCAACGCGCGGCCGAACGCCACTGGCCACCCAGGGTGCTGCGCGTGACTTGTCACCTGATTCGGGCAGTTTGGCATGCAAGCCCGGATCGGCAGAATCCAGAAGATTGTCAAACTCCTGCTGGGCGGTGCTGGCATTGTCTCGCACCCGCCGCATCTGGTAACTGGTTTCCGACCAGATCCGCTGCCAGTGTGCCCGGGAGCCTTCCAGCATGGTTGTCCCCTGAAACCGAACCCGGATCGCCTGGTCCGCCATCGGGTATCCCAGTCTGTGCACAGCATCGGCCAGCCCGAACTGCGCCAGACACGCCTGTACGCTGTCCCGGTCGCACTGCCTGATCTGGAGCACAGCTCCCAGCTCTTCATTGAACAGCAAGGGCACCAGATCGTCTGGTTGCTGGACCAGAGCACTCAGATCCAGCTCCAGTCCCCTGCGCCCCGCAAACGCCATCTCCAGCAGAGTCACAATCAAGCCGCCGTCAGAACGATCATGGTAGGCCAGTATTTTTTGCTGTGACAAGAGTGTCTGCACGGCCTGGAAAAAGTGCGCAAGATCCGCAGGATTGTCGAGGTCCGCCGGCCGGTCACCCACCGCACCATAGACCTGGGCCAGGGCACTGGCTCCCATACGATGGCGGGAACGTCCCAGATCCACCAATAGCAGTTCGCTGTCGCCCTGATCTGAACGCAACGCCGGTGTCACACACTGCTGATGATCCACCACCGGTGCGAAAGCCGATATCACCAACGACAGCGGTGCCGTTACCTTCTGGTGCTCCCCGTCCCGGTTTTGCCAGGCTGTCTGCATGGAAAGCGAGTCCTTGCCCACAGGAATACTGATACCCAGCTCCGGACACAGCGCCATACCTACAGCTTTTACTGTGTCGTACAGGAGTGCATCCTCTCCCGGGTGATCAACAGCCGCCATCCAGTTGGCAGACAGGCGCACATCGGCCAGGCGCTGGATGCGGGCTGCGGCGATATTGGTGATCGCTTCTCCCACCGCCAGCCGCCCGGAAGCCGGGGCATCGAGCAGGGCCACCGGCGCCCGCTCCCCCATGGCCATTGCCTCGCCAGTAGTCGCCCGGAAACCGCTGGCCGTGACGCTGCAGTCAGCCACGGGAACCTGCCAGGGCCCCACCATCTGATCACGAACCACCTGCCCGGTAATACTGCGGTCACCTATGGTAATCAAGAAGCCTTTGTCGGCCACGGCCGGAAGGCGCAGCACACGCTCCAGGGCCTCATGCAGATCCAGGCGGCGACAGTCGAAGGGCTGCGCAGGCACCGAAAGCCGCTGGGCATTGCGGTGCAGGCGTGGTGGTTTGCCCAGCAGTACATCCAGAGGCATATCCACCGGCCGATTTTTATGGTGGTCATCGGTCACCAGCAAATGAGGTTCTGTTACCGCTTCCCCCACCACAGCAAACGGACAGCGCTCCCTGTGACAAATCGCTTCAAAAAACGACAGGTTTTCCGGCGCAATGGCCAGAACGTAGCGCTCCTGGGACTCATTGCACCAGATAGCCAGCGGACTCATGCCAGCATCATCACAAGGAATGCGGCGCAGCTCCAGGCGCCCGCCCATACCGCCGTCGTTGACCAGCTCCGGCAAGGCGTTGGACAAGCCACCAGCACCAACATCGTGGATGAAGCACACCGGATTACGCTCCCCGGCCTGCCAGCAGCGATCAATAACCTGCTGACAGCGACGCTCCATTTCCGGGTTGGCACGTTGCACCGAGGCAAAATCCAGTGCCTCTTGTCCCTGACTGCTGCAACTGGAAGACGCTGCCCCCCCGCCCAGACCTATCTCCAGGGCCGGACCACCCAGAACCACCAGCAGGGAACCCGGTTTCAGTGCACCCTTCTGGACATGCTGGCTACGCACATTGCCCAGCCCGCCGGCCACCATGATGGGCTTGTGATAGCCGCGCCACTCCACGCCTGCGGCAGCCGGCACCTGCTGTTCAAAGGTACGAAAATAGCCACACAGTGCCGGACGCCCGAACTCATTGTTGAAGCTTGCCGCTCCCACCGGGCCATCGATCATGATATCCAGTGCCGAGGCGATAGTCTCAGGACGCCCACAGCTCTGCTCCCACGGCTGGACAAACCCGGGAATGCGCAGATTGGAGACAGAAAAACCGACGAGACCTGCTCTGGGACGCCCTCCGCATCCCGTAGCTCCTTCGTCACGGATTTCTCCCCCGGCACCCGTGGCAGCACCAGGTCCGGGCGCAATGGCAGTGGGGTGATTATGGGTCTCCACCTTCATCAGAATGGGAAGTTCTTCCTGTATATAGCCGTAACACCCGGTGTTCGCATCCGGAAAAAACAGCGCCGTGTCCGGTCCGGCCATAACCGCCGCATTGTCACTGTAGGCAGACAGAACCCCCTGACCGTTTTTCTCCCAGGTGTTGCGAATCATGGCAAACAAGGAGTGGGGTTGCGGCTGTCCATCCAACTCCCAGCTGGCATTGAACACCTTGTGGCGACAATGCTCCGAGTTGGCCTGGGCAAACATCATCAGCTCAGCATCGGAGGGGTCGCGCCCCGTCTCCAGGAAAAAGGCATGCAGATACTCCAGCTCTTCTTCTGACAGGGCCAGTCCCAACTCCCGGTTGGCCTCTGCCAGAGCCGCGCGCCCCAGGTTCTGGACGTCGATACGGCCCAGGGGACGCGGACTGGCTGCCGGAAACAGCCGGGCAGCCTGCTGCTCCTCGGCCAACACCACCTCCATCATGGGATCATGCAGCTGTCTGCTCACCTCGGCCGCCTCTTCGTCAGACAAAGGGCGGTCCACCTCAGCAAACCAGGCAATGCCACGTTCCAGCCGCTGAATCTGGGTCAGGCCGCAGTTGTGTGCAATATCTGTCGCCTTGCTGGACCAGGGGGACACAGTTCCCGGCCGGGGTACCACGAGAAAGAGAGGCCCTGACCGGAAGGACGCGGGCGCGTGTGAGGCGTCCAGCAAGGTTTCAAGCACAGCGTGCTGTGCCTTGTTCCAGCCTGCTTCCGGCAGCAAGGCAAAGTAGCGGTACTCAGCCTGAAGACGGGAAACAACCGAAACTTTTTGCTGCACGCGCAACAGAACTCGCGACAAGCGAAAGGGGGACAGGGCAGGGCCACCACGCAGCATCTCCATGAAAGGCAGATCCTTAAGATTCAAGCGCCAAGGTACAAGCGCGCCAATGATACAGGCATCGCGCCACCTTCTCTATCTGTAAAAGCCCTGCCTGCACGTGATGTGCAGATTATCGGCCAATCCTGCAGTCGATCGGCGTCTCTGATGTCTTTGCCAGCCAACCTGGTATCTGCGATCAAAGACAACAGCCATGTCCGCATAACTAACTCTTTTCCCACAAGACAGGAACCTTGCCTGGCGGAACCGAGTCCAGCAGTTGCGGTATTTTTGCCCAACCTGAGGAGATTGCTTGATGAATCCCGTCCAACCTCTCGGCACCAGACTCCAGAGCCCCGTGCAGATCCGTTCCGCCACCCACTCATCCAGAGGTCAGCACCTGGACCGCTCTGTTCAACCATTGTCAGTGTCAGAGTCGGAAACGACCCGGCTCACAACGGGTGAGAGCACACGCCCGGTGCACAAGCAAGACGCAAGCCACGAGGATTTCAGCGATCCACGCCTGCCCGTCAACTGTATTCCAACCGGCTCCGCCTCAAGGATAGACAAAGTACCAAAGCCCAGAGCCAGCCCTGTGTTACAGAGCGACTCATGGTGGAGTGAGCAATCCTGGAAACCCGAGACGCTGGATTCCATCCAGGCACTGCTGAAGACGCGCCAGACACAAGAAGCCGAAGGTGAGGAATTCACATTCGCGCCCCTGTCGGTCACGCTGGAGAATATGCTGACCTTCATTCGCCACATGCGTGCGGGATGCCAGTTCAAGCAACCCTTGACGGCAGAAGAAGATGCGGCCCTGACGCGACTGGAAACCCAGACGGCAGCCTTGGTGGCAGAGCAGACGCCCTACTACAAGCGCACTGTGCGTTTGGCCATTTCGCTGATGATTGTGTGTGACATCATCACGCACAGGCAGGTGTTGCAGCCGCTGGCCAACCAGGAGCCCGAGCAGGTTCCGCCTCGTTCTTTGTTCGACAGCCAGCGCGCAGCATCGCCACTACTGGCGGCTTTACCCTGGGGAGGCACTGGTGTCTCACCGGACATGGCACAGTTCCCCGGCGCGTTTCTCAATTTTTTCCTCAAGAACGCGCTCATTGACTGTGTGAACGATGCACATACCCTGCTTTACCCCACTTTTCAGTCTTTGGATGTCGCAGATTTCTGCAAGTTCTCCCACCTGCCCGTACACCCCCTTGGCATGACCACAGAGTTTGCGCCAGGTGCTCACGGATGCGCAATGAGCCCCCTGGCCTTTATGGAGCAGGATCTGCAACACCTGTACAAATTGCAATTTATAGGGAATCCCGCCGGCCAGAAAGCAGCGGATGCCAAGGCTACTGCACTGGAGTTGCTGACAGCGACTGAGACACAGGCAGAGGCTGTATTGAACAGCTGTGAGCAGCGCCTGGCCTGGCGGTTGATGCTGGAAAAGATTCCAGCCAGCCTGGCTGCGCGGATGTCCCCCCCGGCTCTCTGGCTGATGTTGTTTCAACTGGTTCACGAGCGTTCCCCCCGAGACACCGCACGACGGATCGGCGATCCCGGGGTTCATCCTTTTATCACCTGTCTGCAGGAGTTGGCATGGGCTCGCAGAGAACATTGGCATGACTATGAAGGCATCTATCAGCAAGTCACGGACTCCGAAGCCATCGCAGCCGCACTCTGGACAGCTTCTGTGTGGAAGCACTGGCAAGATGCAGGTTTCACATTGACGCCGCACCAGTGGCACAGCTTTTCACAGAGCTTCGCTGAGAAGGATGTCCCCAGACTGGATCAGCATCTGGCGTTCCTGCTGCAACACAAGGGGACTTTGCGCCAGCTGTTCATGGATCTTGCCTCGGTAACGACTATCGCGAACGGGGAAAGGCGGTGGTGTTTTTACTCTGACTCAAACTATGACCCAGTCACCGAGGCGCTTCTCTTCAAAAGTTACGATCGGTCCAGCGGGCTGCGCAATCTGGATTACACGGATGTGATCTACTTCACAGCCTTGTACTCTCCCCCACTGCGCCAACACATGGAAAACGCAACAGGTGCCACTTTGCCAGAGGGAATGGGAATCGAGACTGACGCCCTGACAGCAGATCCCACGCACGTGTAAATACACATCGAGCTTTGCTGCGCAGGATGCGCGGCAATTATCACCCGGCAGAACCCGATTGAAATCGGGTTTTCCAGTCCAGTGAGACGATTCCTGCAAGGAAGTAGAGTCCGGTGCACAGAAACGCTCAGGCACCCCGCCTGCTTTATTGACTTCTTCTGCAAGCCCACCGGCTCAAGGTTCCACAGAGTCAAGGCGGTTACCCCACCCCAGCTTGGTGCGACAGGAAGCGTAATAGTTATAGTCAAGCGGATGAACCAACTGCAGCCTGTCAGACTTCTTCTCCACAGAGACACTGTCTCCTGGCTTCAGCCTGACCGGCGCCCTGCCATCGCAGGACAACTGGGGACAGGCGTGACTACGGCGCCCTATCACCAGGGTGATCCGGCTGTTGCCATCGACAACCACAGGTCGGCTGCTCAGTGTGTGTGGAAACATGGGGACAAGAACCAGCGCATCCAGCCCTGGATGCATAATAGGTCCGCCCGCAGAAAGTGCATAGGCCGTCGATCCCGTTGGCGTGGAAACAATCAAACCATCAGAGCGCTGGCTGTAGACGAACTCCTCGTTAATGAAAAGTTCGAACTCAATCATCCGTGTAGCCTGCCCCGGATGCAATACAATCTCGTTGAGTGCCGCTTGCCGAACAACGGAGCCATCAGAATGGACTGCCTCCTGGGTCACAGCCGCTTCCAACAGAAAGCGCTGTTCAACCCGGTACTTTCCCTGGAGCACTTCGCCAATCTGTTGCTCCAGGCAGGCCGGCTGTATGTCGGCAAGAAATCCCAGGCAGCCGCGATTCACACCCAGCACCGGCACGCCATGCGGCACAAAATCCCGTGCCGCACCCAGCAGACTGCCGTCACCTCCCACCACAACAACCAGGTCACACACAGGCCCCATTTGTTCCCGGGTACAGACATGGAACCCACTGCCCGAGACCATGTGCACTATGGACTGTTCCAGAAACACAGTTCGCTTCCGGGACAGAAAACAGTCCAGCAACCGTCCGAGCGTCTCTGCGGCAGAGATACTGTCTGCCCTGGAAATCACACCAATCTGTCTGAAGGCCGCCATACTCTAATCCACACACAAAACAGATCCTCCCAAGGCACACAGACGCCGCCGACAGCACGAAAAATAATGCTGGCGGAGGGACTAACGGGACAGTCTGATAAAAGATTTGACTATACCTTCCTGGTCAGTTCGTTCAACACGAATCTGTTTGACCTCCAGTTGCTCCCGATTGTGCAGCTGCACCAGCCAGGCCGACAACCGGCTCCAGGGGGCACTGTCAATCCATATAGACACTACGCCCTGGCGACCCGGCTGCACACGCGCCAGGTCCAACCCCGCCGACCGCCCGGTGCGGGCAACAATAGCGGCTGCATCCTTGGGCTCCGCTGCACGCTGACGCCTGACAGCCTCCTGTGCCCGACCATAATTGGCGGCCAGAAAATCGTTCAATTCCCGTTCCTGCACCAGCGAATCGTGGGCACGCTCGGACCAGCGGTCCACGGGCAGCCAGACCATATACCACAAAAAAACAATCGACAGGAAAGAGAACAGAATCACCAGGACTTGCCGTTCCCTGGCTGTCAGCCTTTCCAGGTATGTCTGGACGCGGTCCTGAGCAGGTTTGATTCTGGTCGACAACTGCTCGCCCACTGCAGAAATGCCGCTCAGAACATAACGCTCAAACCAACCATACCACTTGCTTGCTGCACGGTTTTTCACTGCCCCTCCTTCAGAATCAAGCGAGCCAGAACACCCCGGCTATCCTGATTTCCTGTTTCCATACTGGCCTGCAGCCCCCTGGCCTTGAGTGCGTCGAGGAAACGGTTGATGTGATCGAAGCCAGTCGCCTGTACGTCAAGGGTCAGGCGGCTGTTGGCTTCATTGAATTCCATCGTCATGAACTCTATCTCCTTGCCCACTTGTAGTGCTGATACAGACGAGAGCGTATTGACCAGACCAAGAAAAACAGCCTTGTTTTCCCTGGCATCGGCTGCACGCAAAAAACGGTTCAGGCTATGGCGTATATCGACCACCCGGTTGTCTTCTGGTCGCAGCTCCTTATAAACGGCGAAGTTCTCCTGCTGAAGCTGTTGGGTACGCTGCTGGAAATAGTATCCGCTACCCAGGTTGAACAACATTTCCAGACTCAAGCCGATAGCTACCACTGCTGCGACCCATCGCCACTTGCGCCACAGGCGCGAACGACGTCGCAGGCATTTGTATTTTCCGCTACGAAAATTCACCAGGTCACTGCCATAGGCTCCGGCCGCAACATCCGACAGAAGAAATGCCATTGGATGCGCAACGTCCTCCGCATTCATCCCTGCTGCCAGATCCATACCCATCCATGTCGCAATCTTTTCCACACAAGGACTTTCGCCCCCTCCAACAATAGTGACCCCTCGCCTCCCCTCTTCTCTTTCTTCACCCGATTCAAGATCCTTCACGGCTGATCCTTTCAGCAGACCCGGCAGCGCCAACTCCAGTGCTGCCAGATCCAGCAACTGTCCATAGCCACCCGGCTCTGCGGCATAGGCGTACTCACCCTCAATCCACAAACGAACAACACCCGGCTCTCCAGTCAAAAACTGGGCCTCGGGAAATATCCAGCGCACTTCCATATCCGTATCAGCAAACAGCGCCAGCAGTTGCTCCATGGCGCTGTGATGGACACAGCCCACCCTGGCATGCCCCTCATCAGAGACCAGTCGCGACACCAGATGCACAGCATCCAGATCAGTGGTCTGGCTGTCTTCCAACAACCAGGGAACCGCTTGCTGCCAATGGCCACGCTGATGCTCATTGAGGTCCACGCGCTGACACGAAACGAGGTCGCCCGGCACCAGCAGACACACAGGTTCATCTTGTTGTTCTGTCGGCAGTCCCTGCCACCAGGCGATCAACTCTTGTAGCGATCCTTGCTGGATGGAACTGCCCCGCCTGGTCTCATCTCCCTGCCAACACCACTGCAAGGACATAGAGCTGATATCCAGACCCGTCCCCGGGATCAACCTGATGACCACCCGTATTTTCATTGTCACCCCTCTGGACCTTGTCGTGTTCGCACCCAACGCGGAAAGCTTCCCGTTTCACGCGCTATAACTGTCACCTGCCCTGTTGCAGTGCGTGCAAGCCGGCTGTGCAAGTAGTAAACAGAGTCTTGATAACGCGCCTTGATATACACACTGAAAAACCGACTGGTCACACCCAGGTGATCAGCAACAGAGCTCGCCACTCGACCCGAAAGCGCGGGATGGCGCAGGGCATCTCTCGTCCTGGAAAAGCCAGCCTTTCCTCTGCCATCGACAAAACTCTCTGCATCGCCCTGGCTGATACGTCTACTCAATGCGCGCAGCACATCTGCCGAGGCTGTATTGATGTTGATGCCGTCCGACGTCGGGAGAACACTGACCAGTGGCAGCAGCCGTTCAAACTCTTCGGGAGACAAAACGTCCATGAGTCGCAGCTCCGATACCGAAGCCAGCGCCGTGTCTGCGGTACGGTGCGGGGGACTGGAATGGATGTAGACCGCGTCCTCTGCGCCGCTCGTCAATGCTATCTGGTCGCCGTCCACCCAGTCCTGGATGCGATAGGCAAGACGGACATCAAGCCCCTGGGCATCAAGCAGGCGAACCAGCATCTGCAATGCTTCCTTCCGGCGCTTGTCAGCCGGATCTGCCAGCATGTTCAGGTTGAAGCGTCCCTGGTCATCAAGAATAACGAGTTCTATATCCCCGCTCTCTGTCTCGAACTGCGGTTGTGGTAAAGCCCAGGATTCATGGAGATGATCCACCAGGCGCTGCGTACTCCTGTCCTGGGCAACATCTTCCTCAAGCAGCACCGCTGCAAACTGTTCCGCCCCCATGGCGTAGTGTCTGGCCTGAAGGTTTTGTGTGTAGCGCGTAATTCGGGCCGCGTTATGCTGCACATCCGTCACCAGCCTGGCAGACAGGACTGTCATTATGGAAAAAATCAACAGCACGAGAACCAGGGCAACTCCTTGCTCTTTCTCTCTCATCGGGTTTCCCCCGGGTAGAGAAATCCTCGAGAAGCGCCGGCGGAGGAAGCCGATGACGCAGGAGGCCCTTGGCGGGGCACCTGCCCTTGCTGTGGGGGTGAACCTGTTGTCCCTGCACTATTGGCAGACACTGCCTCCGGCGACCACAAGACCCCCGGAATCCTTTGAGTAATAGCCCCCAGCTCCTCGTGCTCCAGCTTGACCTCAATGGCAAAAGGGAGCATGTGGAAACGTTCTTTTTGTCTTGCTCCTACGGGGGGCCAAGTGCTGTGCCACGTCTTTTTGTCATCCATGAATCGAAACGCAAACCCCTTCAGATTGTCCTGCAAGCGCTGTTCACGCCAAGGCTCCTCAATGGCTGGATCAAGCGCTGTCTGATACTGCCTCAGCAGTTCCCCCCCCTTGAAAACGTAACGTACCCGTTGCAGATCACTACGAGGAGCCCGGGTGAAGTTTCTCCAGCCGTAGCGAGTAAAGGCCACCTTGCCCGGCCCGGCGGCGACAAGGGCCGCCTCACGCTCGCCTGCCCCATTTCGTATCGGACGCATGGCCAGCTGGGAAAAGTCTTTTTGCACAGTCACCAGGGTGCGCTGCAAGGAGTCCAGCCGGCCCCAGCTGGCGTCGGCCGCTTCATAGGTTGCTCGTACTGATCTGAGAAGGTTATAGGAACCAACGGCCAGGACGCTGAAAACGGCCATGGCGATGAGCAGCTCCAACAAAGTAAAACCCTGCGTGGCGGGCGGCGAACTGATTCTCACGAGCCTGGCCTGCGAATAAAGGCTGTCAAACGGAAAGCTGGCACATCCTCAGCAGCAGGACGCTCCGTACCCGCAAAAACAAGAAGCTCAACCCTGTTGAGTCGCGGCTGACTCGTCGGTGCTATCTTGCTGCGCACAAACCAGGAGGCATTTCCCTGTGTGACCTGCCGCGCATAAGTTCCCGCCGCAGGCAAATTGGCTGAAGCGTAATAGGCGTTCAGCGTGGAATCTGCCACCCAGGCTGCCTGGAGTTTGGCCTGCGCTCTGGAAACCTGTTTCAGGACGCTGCCATCAGTCACCAACAACACAGAAGACGCCAATGCAAAAATAGCCAGAGCTGCCAGGACCTCCAGCAGGGTAAATCCCCGGCAGCAAGACGGCGGCAGGCAGCAGCTGGCGGGAACGGCCCCGGTACCCGGGATCCTGTTGACAGCCCCGTGTCGCAATCGAACCGTTTGCATTCGCCAGCAGTAAGCCAGAACGGGACCATTCCCCGGCTTGTCAAGCAGCATCACTGTTCACCTCACAATGCCGAGCCTTTATTCTCAAATTCTCCTCTCCCTGGCAGGGGTGGGTGCCTTGCTGACAACAGGCGCTACAGACACGCCTGTCGAAAACGTTCTTACAGGCGTTCGGCAGTCGCAACACCATCAGTTCTCAGACCTGCTGTCTGCGCATTTTCATCGCGCAACGACAATTCCAGGTGAAAAGGCGTCACTGTTGTATCCGTATAAAAAACCCATTGGGGACCCGCTGCATCGCCTTGAGTCGAAAGTACTGCGTCTCCTGAGTTGGAAACACTGACAATGACCATTGCCGCTGGAAGGCGATATGTACGGAACCCTACCTCCTGCAATGGCCGCCACTCTCCCGTATCCTCTGACCACTGCCACCATTCGTAGCCTGAATCACCAGACAGCGACAAGCCCAGTTCCCGACCGTCCAACAAGGCGCGGTCCCGCGCCTGCTCGACCAATTGGTGCAATCTGTCCAGTTCCGCTCCCAGCTGTCGGGCTGGGCCTCCCACCAGCGGCGCCAGAACAACCAGCCCCGCTATCAGCCCCACAATCAGCATGACCACCAGGAGTTCCACCAAAGTGAACCCCCGCATCTTATGGCGACAGAGGGAGAGGGGCATCCTGGCACCGGACCTGATATCAGTCATCCCAGTTGTTGATGTCAGCATTGACGCCTTCACCGCCAACGCGGCCATCCGCACCCAGCGAATAGAGATCATACCCCGTCGGGTTTCGCGTGCCTGGCTGCTCATACTGATAAGGATTTCCCCAAGGATCCCGGGGGACTTTTTTCAGGTAGCCATCCCGGTTCCAGTTACGGGGCGCAGGTTCTTCAGAAGGTTCCTGCACCAGTGCCTCCAGCCCTTGTTCCGTCGTTGGATAAACGCCGTTGTCAAGCCGGTAGATTTCCATGGCACTGGCGATGGCCTTTATGTCAGCCTGGGCTACAGTCACCTTGGCCTGGTCTGGCCTGCTGACGATATTGGGAATCACCAGCGCCGCCAGCACCCCCAGGATAACAACAACCACCATGATTTCTATCAAGGTGAAGCCCAGCTGACGGGACAACCGGGCACGGGAGCAAGGCAAGTTACCTTGTCGGTCACTCTGGTTCATCATTTTCCTCGAATGAATGCCCGCAACAGGCATTGCCGTTCTCGTTTCCAAAATTACCCTCCCCCCGTGCACAGGATGATATCCGGCTGCCAGCGACATCACGTAATCAGCGTATTCATATTAAGAATCGGCAAAAGTATCGCCAGCACAATCAATAGAACAACACCGCCCATAAAAACCAGCATCAAAGGTTCAAACAGACCAACCAGAACAGCAATCCTGTTCTCCAGATCTGTCTGCTGATTACGCGCCGCCCGCTCCAGCATGCTGTCAAGTTCCCCCATGGCTTCACCGCTGGCAATCATGTGCAACATCATGGGTGGAAAAAGATGTGTATCCCGCAGCGCCCTGTGCAGACTTATTCCCTCGCTGACCTTGCGCGCCACTACGCCTACAGCATCCCGGAACGCATCGTTGCTGACAACACGGGATGCAATAGTCAACGCATCCACCAAAGAAACATCACTGCGCGTCAGGATGCTCAGGGTGCTGGCAAACTGGGAGGTGTTAAAAGAACGACTGAAGCGCCCTATTACGAACAGGGACAGGAGTCTGCGGTGCCAGCGCACACGGATAACCGGCTGCCGCAGTGCATAGCGCAATGCAGCACCACCACCAAGAATACCGATGAGCAACCAGGGCCAGTAACTCTGGAAGCCGTCACTGGCCCCCACAAGCACACGCGTGATCAGCGGCAAGCTTTGCCCGCTGTCAATAAACACCTTGATAACATCGGGCACCACATAACCCAGCAAAAAACTGACAATAACAAGGGAGGACAACATCAAGAGCGCAGGATAGAGGAGCGCCATCTGCACCTTTTGCCGCGACAGCATGCGCTGCTCGGTGTAATCAGCCAGTCGCAACAGCACCTTGTCGAGAAAACCCGCCTGCTCACCGGCATCTACCGTCGCCCTGTACATGCGCGGAAAGTGCGAAGGAAAAGCATTCATTCCCTGAGCCAGGGTGCAGCCCTCCAGCACCCGGGTGCGCACAGCCAACATCACATTGCGCAAGCGCCGCTGTTCTTGCTGTTCCGCCACAGCCAGAAGGGCTTCTTCCACCGGCATGGCAGCTTGTATCAGCGTTGCCAGCTGCCGGGTCACCATAGCCAGCTGCGTTGCCGACAACCCCCGCCCGGCACCCGATTCCGCCTCAAGGGAATTCCCCCGCTTCTCCCTGGCCCCGGACACATCGCTCACGTCCAGGGGCGTCCAGCCTCTGTCGCGCAGAATCTGGCGAACCTGGCGTGCGCTGTCTGCCTCTTCCGTACCTTTCTGCTGACTGCCGGCGGCATCCAGCGCCGTATATTCAAAGGCAGCCATAACTCAAGTATCCCGGGTCACGCGCAATACCTCTTCCAGGGTGGTGACACCCGCCAGCACCTTGTTCATACCGTCTGCACGAATCCCTGGTGTGTGTCGACGCATACAGGCCTCAAGATCCATCTCGCTCGCATTGGAGTGCATCATCCGGCGCATGTCCTCATCAATAATGCCCACCTCGTAAATTCCGGTACGCCCTTTATAACCACTGAAACGACACTCCTTGCAGCCTTTGGCACGGTAAATGGTCAGATCCTCAGCGGTGCCCGCTCCCAGCCGGGCGTACTCGCCCTCATCCGGTACGCCAGGCTCACGACAATGCTGACACAGCAAGCGCACCAACCGCTGGGCTACAACACCGACCAGACTCGATGACAGCAAAAAAGGCTCTATACCCATGTCCTGCAACCGGGTAATGGCTCCTACAGCAGTATTGGTGTGCAGGGTAGAAAGCACCAGGTGGCCCGTCAGGGACGCCTGGACTGCAATTTCCGCCGTTTCCTTGTCCCGGATCTCACCCACCATCACAACATCCGGATCCTGGCGGAGAATAGCACGCAAGCCTCTGGCAAAAGTCATATCTATCCGGGTGTTGACCTGCGTCTGCCCTATACCCTCCAAGTTGTACTCCACTGGGTCTTCCACGGTCAATATGTTACGGGAGCCATCATTCAATGCGGCCAGTCCGGCGTAGAGTGTGGTCGTCTTTCCGGACCCCGTCGGCCCCGTCACCAGAATAATCCCGTGTGGCTGGGCCAGCAATTGACGAATGCGACTGCGGTGCTGGTCTGGCATGCCCAGATGATCCAGGTGCAAACGGCCCGCTGCCTTGTCCAGAAGACGCATCACCACCCGCTCACCATTACTGGACGGCAAAGTGGAAACCCGAACATCCACATCCCGGCCCGCTACAAGCAAAGACATGCGACCATCCTGGG
>MPMQ01000047.1 GCA_002238585.1 Kistimonas sp. bin40
AACTGACCGCAAAAGGAACTGAAATGATGATCCTTGGTCAAACATCTTACTGACTCAGAGTGCCCAGACCTTCCGCAGGGGTAAATCAAATTCATGGTCCCCTCCGATACAGATCACGGGGCCGCACTCAGTCAGCGAGCGTTTTTCATTGTTCATAAAGGAGTTTTGACATGAAAGCCATAAGCTACTCGCCTGCCCCGGCGTCAGACGTTGGCGAGCGAAAACAGATCACACTCAAAGGACACCGCTGGAGCCTCGACCAATTGGGCGCACAGCTCATCAGGCCGTGCGATCTCTGCCAGAAGGGAGTGGATGCCCGCACCAAGTGTCTCCATCAGCGTCCCTGTGTCTGCATGGAGTGCCAAAAAAGGGTACCGGGCCAGGACGGACACTGCCCCCAATGTCTGACAGCTGGTGAGAGCCCGGCTCATCTGGAGACTCGCAGCGCCATGATGCGCAGTTTGCAGGCCCATGCAGAACTGCAATGCGTAGAATGCCGGTGGTCGGGCTCCCTTGAGCAGATAGAGGCTCATATCAGTCAGTGTGCACAAAGGGAAAGTGCTTGTGCGTCTCTGCCTGTGCAACAGAACAGCATTCAGGAGATGGTAGACAGTGCAATTCAGAGGAGATTACAGGAGCTGCAAGGCCTGTCTCTCCTGGCAGGGTTCAGGCTCCAGCCCTCGTCAACCGGCGAGCCCAGAGAGCAGTGCAAGTGGGGGTGCCAGGTCAGACACACTGTGCAACTCATTGAATTGCATTATGAGTTTTGTCCCAGTGCTCCGGTTAACTGCACTTACTGCCTACAACAATTTCCGCGCCAAGACCTTGAGAAACACAGGCAGCGCTGTGAACAGCGCCCTGTTTCATGTCCCCATGGCTGTCGCGCAGAGGGGTTGCGTCTCTGGGAGATGATATCTGGTAAACACGAGAAGCTGTGTCCGGAGGTTGAGGTCCCCTGTGGCCTGCCTGGTTGCCGGAGTGTGGTGAAGAACAAGTACCTGGAGCATCACAGGACAACCGATTGCTTCGTGAGAAAGAAACGGTGCCATTTCTGCCTGAAGCCTGGCTTGGTCAACGCGGTAGGCATCCCTCACATGAGTTGCCGTGCAGCGTTCCGATATCCTGAATCCCCCTACACTACTTTCTCTTTCGGCAGGCATTTTGTCAGTGCGCAGGATGGGGCGGACGGTGCTGTCTATACAGAAAAAACGACGGGTGATGATCCAGTCTATATCAAGCTTCCTGTTCCGCGCTTGTGTGCGGAGATGGCGGCCGGCCACCGTCTGGGCGAGTGCATGACTCCTGGTATGAGATTCAAGTGGGGAGATATGCAGTGCAATCTTGATATGAAATACAACGGTCCTGATCTCTGTTTCAGTGTCTCCGTTTCCTGTCAGCAGTCCGTGAACAGCATCACTGGACGTACAGCACAAGCCAGGCTCTACGACCAAAATGGCAGTGTGATTGAAGAGCTGGGCGATAAGGATATGGCGCTGGACGATTCCAGCAACCGCCTGACGGTTCATGGCACGGATTGGCATCCTGTCAGGATCCGGGCTCTCAACAGCATCAAGACCAGTCAAGCCGCGAATCTCGTTCTCCAGCTCGGCCCAATCTCCGAGGCGGGAGAGCTTTCACCCTGAGATCGGATTCAACAGTATGAGACACAAGCCCACCGAAGTGGGACTGCCGACCGGAACTCAAACCAAGCCCGTCACCGCCAGTCCACTATTTTGCCGGTGGAGACGCAAGGCCCCAACCGTGACGATACGGGGGGCAAATAAATAGAGTGGGCACCTCCTGATCCAGCTTACGGAAGCGTACTGAATCAGCAAGGTTTTCATAGTTCACAAAGGAGTATTGACATGAAAGCTATAACCCAGGCCTCCCCTTCTGCGCCAGAATTGGGCAACCGGGTACAGATCAGACTCAAGGGACACCGCTGGAACCTCTCCCCGCTGGTTGCGAAAATCATCAGGCCGTGTGGTCAGTGCCAGGAGGGTGTGGATGCCCGTTACAGGTGTCTGCATCAGCGCGCCAGTGTCTGCACGGAATGCCAAAAAAGTCTGCCCGACGAAGGCCGAGACTGTGTCCAGTGTCTGGCCGAGGGCATTTCGTCGGACCAACTGGAGGTCCGGGATGCCTTGATGCGAAATTTGCAAGGCCTCGGAGAACTGCAATGTGCCGAGTGCCACTGGTCTGGCTCCCTGAAGGATCTGGACGCACACATCGGAGTCTGTGCGAACAAAGGAGAGCCTTCCCATTCATTGTTGCCAAGCCCGCAACACCTGAATCAGGAAATGATCGATACTGCCGTCACCAGGCGACTTCAGGATGCACAGTGGTTGTCCAGACTGCTGAGTCATACGCTCCCGCCCACTGAGGACGCCAAAAGGACTTGCAAGTGGGGCTGTGATGTCAGTCTTACAGAGCGCCAACTTGAAGTGCATTATGCGCACTGTCCTGCGATGCTGGTCGACTGTTCTGCCTGCAAGGAGCAGCACGCGCGTAGAGATTTTGCAGCACACACCCGGCTCTGCAAACAGCGCATTGTTGCATGTCCTGCCGGATGTGGAACGCCGGGGCTAGGTGTCTGGGAGGTTGAAGGCGGTGACCACCAGAAAGTCTGTCCCAAGGTTGACGTATCCTGCCCTGACTGTATGGAGACAGTGAAGCCATTTGAACTGGTTGATCACAGGAAAAATCACATACTGACAGGCGCTGGCTCTGGTTTGATCCAGTGCCGATTCTGTTTGAAAAATATACACGGCGCGCTTGGGGTAGCACACAGCAAAATCTGTAGCGCGGACGGTGCGCATTTTTTCCCCATTGATGCACATCAACAAGCCACTCTGCATGTCCAGGCAATCGGCCCCGTCTATGTAACACAACTGACTGGGTTTGATCCGGTCTACGTCAGGCTTCCCGTCTGCCTCTTGCAAGACGAGACGGAAGCCGGTGCTTGTGTGATGGACTGCATGACTTCCGGCGTGTGCTTCCGGTGGGCAGACATGAACTGCGGTCTGGATATGAAATACAACAGTGACAGTCAGTGTTTCGACGTCAGGGTTTGCTACAGCCAGCCTCCTGTCGCCGGACGTTCAACCGAGGCAAAACTCTACGACCAGAAAGGCTGTGTGCTGGAGGAGCTGGGGGAAGACGAGACGGTCCTGGACAATGGTGGCAAACGCCTGACGACACTCGGCCAGGATTTCACTCTGTTCAGTATCAAGGCTCTTGATTCAATTCTCAGCAGCCAGAGTGAGTTTCTCTTTCTCCAGTTTGGCCCAGTCTCCGAGCCAGTGAAGAAAGCGGAAAGTGCTTTGCATTCGGAAATGGAGGTGGAGATGGAGATGGAGCAATAGGGCGGAGTTTTGGCAACTCGTCAGTTGCTGGCTGTGCCCTGTATCGGAAGTAAACAACTTACCGCAGGTCTTCTACCCGTATCCGTACAAGGATGCGGGTCCGCTATCAGGGCAGAGCATCCTGAGTTTTCCTTTCGTTGATAGAAGTCGCCGGAGGCCTGGACGGACAGGCCCGGATTGTTACATCGGACCGGGAGAAGTCTTTCCTGTTTTAAACGACAGCGTGTTGAGATGACGTCAAAAGCTGTCTGCGGACATGTTGGAGAGCTTTGCAAGACAGGCTGATAAAGCCTTCTACTCGAAGCCCAGAAAACAGTGTCGCCTGTTTTGGTCGTTTGACGGGAGTGTTCAGGCTTTTTGCGTAAGGTTGCGGGAAGGTAGCAGAACGGCCGATTGTGTTGAAGGCTGGGCGAATCATGCGAGGGGGGAGAGGCGTCAGACAGCAGACCGGTTGACCGACCCGCTGTCTGATTGGTGATGCTGATCAGAGTTCGTTCCAGTACTTGTCTTCCAGCAGACACTCGAGCTCCTGTCTTTCCAGCCGGTCTTCCAGAGCCCGCCGAATAAAGAACTTCCGGCTGGACTTTTTCTCTGGCAACTGTATGTCATCCTGGCCGAGTACAGGACCGTAAATGGCATTGATCTTTTCCTGTGTGATAACTGACATGCTCGTACTTTCCCTTGTGCTCGCTGTTTCGCGTGTTTTTCTTTATCAGGTAGCTTCGTTGCTACCTCCTGGAGGCATCCTTGCCCGCACTTAAGTCCTCTACCCTGAGGGCCTCCTGGCCATGGTTGGGACTCCTTGTCCCGGGGCGTCCGGCCCTTGTTCGGGACTCCTTGTCCCGGGGCGTCCTGCCCGTCTGTGGAACGTCCCTGTCGCCTGGCGTCCTGCCCTTGTTCAGAACTCCCTGTTCCGGGGCGTCCTGCCCATTTTTGGAACATCCTTGTCGCCTGGCTTCCTGCCTTTGTTCGGGACTCCTGTCCCGGGGCATCCTGCCTGTCTTCGAGACGTCCCTGTCTCGTGGCTTCCTACCTTTGTTCGGGACTCCTGTCCCGGGGCATCCTGCCCGTGTTCGAGACGTCCCTGTCTCGTGGCGTCCTGCCTTTGTTCGGGACTCCTGTCCCGGAGCATCCTGCCCGTGTTCGAGACGTCCCTGTCTCGTGGCGTCCTGCCTTTGTTCGGGACTCCTGTCCCGGAGCATCCTGCCCGTGTTCGAGACGTCCCTGTCTCGTGGCTTCCTGCCATTGTTCGGGACTCCTTGTCCCGGGGCCTCCTGCCCTGTCCCTCGCTTTATATAAAGCAAGCTGCGTGCCAACTGCCCCGGTTGCGCTGAAAAAGAATAAATTCTTTTAGAAAAAGGAGGAAAATCAGCAAAAACCCCGTAAAAACGGGCTTTCTCTTGCTGTCAGGGCTTGAGTATTGCTTTTGTAGAGTGCGCAACTGCCGGCCGGAGTGTTACCTTGTGTACCCCCTTGCACGAATCAGCGTTACCATCGGTGACAGGTAACAGAGCGGCTGATGCTTGTTTTCTACTATTCCGGCTTGATGTGGTTGATCGCTTTATGGATATGTCCGCAATCCTTGAGAATTTGAACGAAGCTCAGCGCGAGGCTGTCACACTGGCCCCCGGCGCCGCTCTGGTGCTGGCTGGTGCTGGCAGCGGCAAAACAAGAGTGTTGGTTCATCGCATTGCCTGGCTGATCAGTCAGAAGGGGTTTTCTCCCCACTCGATCATGGCTGTGACTTTTACAAACAAGGCTGCGGCAGAAATGCGGGAGCGTCTTGAGTCCCTGCTGAATGTGTCGGCCGGCAGCATGTGGACAGGTACCTTTCACGGTTTGTCACATCGCCTGTTGCGGATGCACTGGAAGGAGGCTTCCCTGCCGGAACAGTTCCACATCATCGACTCAGACGATCAGTTACGCCTGATCAAACGGATTATCGGATCCATGGAGCTGGATGAAGCCAAATGGCCGCCCCGCCAGGCGCAAGCCTTTATCAACGGCAAGAAGGATGAAGGGATTCGTCCGGAGCATGATATCCCGGCCGCAGGACCCTATGGCCAGATTATGCACAGGATATACACAACCTACGAGCAGCTGTGCCGACAGCAGGGATTGGTCGACTTTGCTGAGCTTCTACTGCGCTCCAATGAGCTTCTGCGTGACAATGCCGAACTGCAAGCCCGTTACAGGCAGCGTTTCCGCTACCTGCTGGTGGACGAGTTTCAGGACACCAATGCCGTGCAATACGCCTGGCTGAAAAACCTGGTGGGAACACAGGGGCATCTGATGGCCGTCGGCGATGATGACCAGTCCATATACGGATGGCGCGGTGCCAAAATTGAAAACATTCACCGGTTTTCCAGTGAATTCAACGAGGTGACAACCATTCGTCTGGAGCAGAACTACCGCTCCACAGCCAGGATTCTGCAAGCGGCCAACGCCCTCATAAACCACAACCCGGATCGGCTGGGGAAGTCGCTGTGGACATCCGGCGAGCAGGGGTCTCCCATCAGTCTTTACTCTGGCTTCAACGAGGTGGATGAAGCACGTTTTGTTGCCGATCTTGTGCAAAAACGCGGCAGTCAGGGGGGCGCTTTTCGCGATGTTGCCGTCCTGTATCGCTCCAATGCCCAGTCTCGTGTATTGGAAGAAGCCATGTTGCGCAGCGGTATTCCTTATCGCATTCACGGGGGGCAGCGGTTTTTTGACCGGGCAGAAATTCGCAACGCCATGGCCTGGCTACGCTTGACCAACAACGCCAACGACGACACAGCACTGGAAAGGGTTATCAATATTCCCCCGCGCGGGTTAGGCGACAAAACCGTGCAAGGGATCAGGGATATTGCACGTACCGCCGAACTATCCATGTGGCAGGCCATCAAGAAAATGCTGGCCGACAATATTCCGGGGCCCCGGGTAGGCAAGGCTTTGTCGTCTTTTGTATCACAGGTCGAAAGCTTGGTTGTACACCGTGAGGCACCCCTGGCAGACCTTGCTGATTTGTGTATTCAGTCGAGTGGGTTACGGGATTATTACCAGAAAGAGCCGGGGGAAAAGTCCCTTTCCCGCCTCGAAAACCTGAACGAACTGGTATCGGCCTGTCGGGACTTTGAGCCTGCCGCACTGTCCGCCGAGGACCAGGCTCCCAGCGCATCTCCATTGGAGGCATTCCTCACCCACGCTGCGCTGGAAGCCGGAGAGGCAGCCAGTGGCCCGGAGGTGGACAGCATTCAGATGATGACCTTGCATGCGGCCAAGGGGCTTGAGTTTCCCATCGTATTCATGGCGGGAATGGAAGATGGTCTTTTTCCTCACCAGATGTCCATGGAAGATAATGACCGCCTCCAGGAAGAGCGTCGCCTTTGCTATGTGGGTATTACCCGAGCCAGGGAACAGCTGTACATGACCCACGCGGAAAACCGCAGGATTCACGGGCGCGATGTTCGTATGAAGCCATCGCGCTTCCTGCAGGAGATTCCACGGGAATTGCTGGAAGATGTACGTATCCGTTCCAGTGTACGTCGCCCGGTGACGGCCGGTTCCCGTGGCCTTGCCAGTCTGCCGGTGCCCGGCACCGGATTGCACCTGGGGCAGCGCGTACGCCACCCTCATTTTGGCGAAGGCGTTATTCTCAACTCCGAAGGTCGGGATTCACGGGCCAGGGTGCAAATCAGGTTTGATCGTGAGGGCGTCAAATGGCTTATGGTCGCCTATGCTCACCTGGAGACTGACTTGCTGCGCGAAAGCTGATCCCTGCGCGCAGTCGGGAAACGGCCCCCTGGCCGGTGATACCAGGGGGGGCCAGCTTTTCGCGCACAACTACACCGATCGTTCTTTCTCCTGACAGACTCCCTTTCGACTGGCACACTCATTCGTATGGATGACTTTCGTTCCAGGAGAGCCTCATGAAGCAGGACAACATGCTGACCGATTACGCAGATATCGAGTGCCAGCCACTCGCCCAGTACGTCGAAATGGCATACCTGAATTACTCCATGTATGTGATTCTCGACCGGGCTCTCCCCAGCATCATTGACGGTCTCAAGCCCGTGCAGCGTCGTATCGTGTACGCCATGAGCGAGCTGGGCCTGAGAAATACAAGCAAGCATAAAAAGTCCGCCCGTACCGTCGGTGATGTCCTTGGTAAATACCACCCGCATGGCGACAGCGCCTGTTATGAAGCCATGGTGCTGATGGCTCAGCCCTTCTCCTACAGGTATCCACTGGTCGATGGACAGGGTAACTGGGGCTCTCCTGATGACCCCAAGTCATTCGCTGCCATGCGTTACACCGAGGCGCGCCTGGGAAGCTATGCGGATATTCTGCTGGGAGAACTGGCACAGGGTACTGTCGACTGGGCACCCAATTTCGATGGTTCACTTCAGGAGCCTCTGGCGCTTCCGGCCCGTCTGCCCAATCTTCTTCTCAATGGGACATCTGGTATTGCTGTGGGGATGGCAACAGATATTCCTCCCCACAATCTCAAGGAGGTGGCCGCGGCCTGTATTCATCTTCTGGAACACCCCAATGCCAGCCTGGCGGCGCTCTGTGAGCATATCAAGGGTCCGGATTTTCCCACCAGAGCCGAGCTCATAACACCTGCAGAAGATATTCGGAATATCTATGCCCAGGGACGAGGCAGTCTGCGAATGCGTGCTGTCTACAGTCTTGAATCTGAAACGGATATTGTCGTGACAGCTCTGCCCTATCAGGTTTCGGGTGCGCGGGTACTGGAGCAGATAGCAGACCAGATCCGAAAGAAGAAGCTGCCTATGGTTGTAGACCTGCGCGATGAGTCTGATCACGAAAACCCTACCAGACTGGTCATCACGACCCGTTCCAATCGGATCGATACAGAGCAGTTGATGAGTCATCTGTTTGCCACCACAGACCTGGAGCGCAGTTACAGGGTCAACATGAATATGATTGGCACTGACGGGCGACCCCAGGTAAAGCCACTCGATGTGCTGTTGCGCGAGTGGGTCAGCTGGCGCCGGGAAACTGTCACACGTCGTCTGAAGTTTCGTCTGGACAAGGTTCTGGAGCGTTTGCACTTGCTGGAAGGTCTCATCATTGCCTTTCTTCGGCTTGATGAAGTTATTGACGTCATCCGCACGGCAGAAGAGCCCGCAGAGGAGCTGATGCGCCGCTTTGGTCTGTCGGAAAAGCAGGCCGAAGCCATTCTGGAACTCAGGCTGCGCCACCTGGCTCGTCTTGAGGAAAATCGGCTGCGAGCTGAGCAAGACAGCATGGAAAAGGAGCGCCAATGGCTGGAAAAGACGCTCAATTCCTCAAAGAGGCTCAATACGCTGATCACCAAAGAAATGCAGGCAGACGTGAAACGTTTTGGTGACGAACGCAGCTCACCGATACGTGAGGCCAAGGAAGCTACAGCTCTTCCGGCAACAGAACTGCTCAACGCTGATCCTGTGACAGTCATACTGTCGCAGAAAGGCTGGATACGGGCGGCGCGCAGCCATGATACCGACTGTGAGCAGCTGAATTTCAAGGCGGGTGACGCGTTGCTGCTGGCGTTGAAGGGGCGCAGCAACCAAGCGACCATTGTTTTTGATGAGGGAGGACGGGCCTACAGTCTGGTCACGCATACTTTGCCATCAGCGCGGGGGCAGGGAGAGCCTGTGACCGGAAGGGTGCAAGCTTCGGCGGGGACCTGCTTTGTGGCAGCCATACTGGATGACGAGCAGGGCTGCTACCTGATTGCCAGTGATGCTGGCTACGGCTTTATCACAAAAATGGCTGATATCATGCCACGCAACAGAGCCGGAAAAGCTGTGCTTAACCTGTCTCCTTCGGCCAGGATGCTGCCGCCACTCAAGCTGGCCGACCGGGATAACCAGTGTCTGGCTGTTGCTACCAGTGAAGGACGCATGCTGCTGTGTGATCTGGATCGCCTTGCTGTCATGAGCAAAGGGAAAGGAGCCCGCCTCGTCAGCATCACGGCGGCCCGGGCTGCCGCGCGAGAGGAGTGGGTGGTCGCCATGGTTCTCCTGACAAAAAATCAGTCACTGACTGTTTTTTCAGGAAGGCGGCATGTGACGATCAAAGGCCAGGACCTGGAGCACTATAAAGGTGATCCTGGCAGCAAGGGCCATAAGCTGCCCCGGGGATTCCAGAAGGTAGACAGGATGGAAGCCTGTTGAGCATGCCCGGGCGCAGCGCAAAAAGGCCCCGCACCCAGTTGCTGGCGTTGCGTACAAAAGATGCAGCAGAAAGAGCCCATCCAGAATGCTGTGCGAGCCGGAAGCTGGAGCCCCTTCTGCGGGTATGGGCGCAAGTGCGTTGACCTTGCAGGGGGCTGGTGAACGACTTGCTTCCACCAGGACGGAAGACAAAAAGTAACAAGGGGTAGCTGGTTGCCGGCCCATGAGCAGCCTCTTTGTGGTGAGATTTTATGAACCTGCTGAGTGAGGGAAGTGCTGCACAAGCTGACTTGTTCAGCACACCCCTGCGGCTCCTGGCTGTGACCTGAGATCCAGGCACTTCTGCAGGGGAGAAGGACACTGACAGTTTGTCACTGTTCCCCGGCAGTACAGGCCGGAGAATGGCTGGATTTCAACAGGAAGAGGAAGGCGGGGTGCTTCCTGTTGGTAGTGCCTTGCGAGCGACAATGCGTGCAGGGCACTGCGTCATCATCTTTTCCATGGACAGGCAAGCAAGAAGCACGTCATACGGACGCTTGAACAGGGGACCCCCCGGGCTTGAAGCGCATAATAGAGCAAACGTCCCTTGCTCTGCGCAGTTGCTTGATAACCCCAGCCAAGTGCACGCGATCACTGACACTGATGAGAACGCGTGCACGACTGCTATGCAGGTCCCTCTCCTCAACACCTATTTTCTCGATATTGGCTCCTGCCGTGTTGATCACAGAGGCAAGAGACGCAACGACCCCCTGTTTCCGATTGGTGTGGACCTGCAGCTCGACCAAAAAGTCCCCCTGCACATCCTTGTCCCACTCAACATCCAGTATCTTCTCCGGGGGTGGGCGCATCTGCGCCAGCTGATCACAGCTTTGGTGGTGTATAACCAGCCCTTTGCCTGCACTCACCTGCCCCAGAACAGGATCACCGGGAATGGGATAACAGCAATGAGCAAAGCTGATGACAATGCCTTCCGTCCCTTTGATGCTTAATGCTTTTCCTCCGGCAATCTCTTTCGCCTCTGGCTCCGTGTCTGAGGCATCCAGTAAGCGACGTGCGACGACGTAAGCAATGTGGCTGCCTGAACCTACGCTTTCCAGCAGCTCCTCCATGCGCGTGTAACCCATGCGCGTCAGCACAGCATCCTGTTGTTCTTGTGGAATAGCGCTCAGGCGGGAGGAAAAACCTGCCAGTGCTTTTTCAAGAAGACGGCGCCCCAAAGCGATAGCCTCGGTCTGACGGCGCGTTTTCAGGTAATGAAGTATGTTGGAGCGTGCTTTGCTGGTTGCCACATAGTTCAGCCAGGCTGCATTGGGTCTGGCTCCCGGTGCCGTCAGAATTTCAACCGTCTCACCGCTGGACAATGGCTGGCTCAAGGAGGCCAATTTGCGATCCACCCTGCATGCAACGCAGGCGTTACCTATATCCGTGTGCACAGAATAGGCAAAGTCCACCGGTGTCGCGCCCCCCGGAAGCACAGTAATATCGCCACGGGGTGTAAAGACATAAACCTCATCAGGGAAAAGGTCAGCCTTGACACTCTCGATAAATTCCAAAGAGTTATCTGCATTCTGCTGCAGTTCGAGCAGACTTTGCAGCCAGTGGCGGGTGCGGCTTCGACCACCGGCCAGCACGTCTCCACCAGAAGACTTTTTCAACCAATGCGCGGCAATGCCCCGGTTGGCCAGGTCTTCCATTTCCCGCGTACGAATCTGGACTTCAACGGGCACCCCATGATTTCCAAACAGCGTGGTGTGCAACGACTGGTACCCATTTGCCTTGGGGATGGCTACATAGTCTTTGAAACGCCCCGGGATCGGCTTGAACAAGTTGTGGACAAAGCCGACAGCGCGGTAACAGCTGTCTATATCGTCAACAAGAATGCGGACACCAAACACATTCATAATGTCAGAGAAAGACTTTTTCTGGTCCCGCATCTTGCTGTAGATGCCGTACAGGTGCTTCTCGCGCCCCGCCACGCTGCCTTCAAGACCTTCGGACTTCAGGCGGCCCCTGATGCGTTCGACCACGTTTTTGACAATTTCCTCGCGACTGCGTCGTGCACGCCGCACCGCCTCCAGAAGCAGACTGGAGCGCATGGGATAAATGGCGGCAAAACACAGGTCTTCGAGCTCGGTGCCCAGCTGACGCATGCCCAGGCGGTTGGCCAGGGGACTGTAAATGTCGAGTGTCTCGCGTGCGATGCGCTGTCTCTTTTCCGGGGCCAGTGCACCCAGGGTGCGCATGTTGTGCAGTCGGTCGGCCAGCTTCACCAGAATGACGCGCACATCGCGGGCCATGGCCAGTGCCATCTTCTGGAAATTATCTGCCTGCGCCAGAGCCTTGTCCTTGTGCTCTGCGTGGGTGAGCTTGCTCACGCCATCGACAATATCGGCCACCGCCTTGCCGAACAGCTTGCTTAATGCACTCTTGGAGACACCGGTATCCTCAATGACATCGTGGAGGATGGCAGCCACAAGACTCTGGTGGTCCATATGCATGTCGGCCAGAATCCGGGCTACCACCAGAGGATGGGTCACATAGGGCTCGCCGGAGCAGCGGGTCTGTCCGGCATGGGCGCGCGCAGCAAATTCATAGGCACGCCGCACCTGCTCTACCTGGGATGGCGTGAGGTAGGTGTGCAAGTATTGGGTCAGCTCATCAATGCTCAGCATGTTCTGCACCGTTCCCCCAGCTCCTTTTTGGGCGTACGCACACCGTTCACATCAAAACATCCATGCAGAGCGAAACCGACCTTCCGGCAGACACAGTCCCGAAGAATTGCAAAGAGCAAGGCGACAGTCAGCCCTCCAGACCTGACAGCAGCATGTCTGCCCGTTGTTCGTCGGGGCAGGACTCACGCTCAAGCTGCCTGGGATCGACCAGTCCCCCTGCAATTTCACGCAGAGCCACTACCGTGGGCTTGTCGTTGTCCCACTCCACCTTGGGATCCTTGCCTCCCGTTGTCAGCTGGCGAGCGCGTCTGCTGGCAGCTATAACCAGGTCAAATCGGTTCTCTACGTTACCGAGACAATCCTCAACAGTCACTCGCGCCATACTATCCCCCAGTTGTTCCGCTTCACGAAGACGACCGGCCATCATAATGACAGCCCATCTTTTTTACAACAAGACAGTCAGGCCATCGGCCCATTCTGTCAGCAATACGCAGGCCAGTTTGTCAGGCCCCGCCGGTGTGGCCCTGTCTGATTCAGCTCAACTGTTGCAATACATCAGGAGCAATAGCCGCGTTACTGTAGACATTCTGCACGTCATCCAGATCCTCAAGAAACTCAACCAGTTTCAGAAGTTTTTCGGCTCCAGCAGCGTCCAGGTCTGCCTCGGTAGTGGCCAGCATGGTGACTTCCGCTTCTGCGGCTGTGAACCCGGCTTCCTCCAGAACATCCTTGACTTCCGTCAGACGTGTCCAGTCCGTCAAGATTTCGGTAGAACCGTCTTCCTGGGAAACTATGTCATCCGCTCCGGCTTCAAGGGCTGCCTCCATGAGCCGCTCCTCATTCACATCAGCGGTAAAGAGAATTTGCCCACGACGCTGGAACAGATAGGCGACGGAACCTCCTGTTCCCAGGTTGCCTCCATGCTTGCTGAAAGCATGCCGTACTTCGGAAGCTGTACGATTGCGGTTGTCGCTAAGACATTCCACCAGGATAGCTACACCACCAGGGCCGTAGCCCTCGTAGGTGATTTCTTCCATGGCAGTGCCTTCCTCGCCACCCAGGCCACGCGCTATGGCCCGGTTGATGGTGTCCCGAGTCATATTGGCAGCCAGTGCCTTGTCGACCGCTGCACGCAAGCGCGGATTGTCAGCAGGCTGGCCGCCTCCTGTTCTGGCAGAAACGACCAGCTCACGGATCAGTTTGGTAAAAGCTTTGCCCCGCTTTGCATCCTGGGCTGCCTTGCGATGCTTGATATTGGCCCATTTGCTGTGACCGGCCATCCAATGATCTCCATTTTCAGCTATCTGCAAAACCGGTGGAGTATACCCTCACAGACAGACAACGAACACTTGAAGAGCATGACCGGGAGATTTTACCGACTATTGCGGACTACAGTCTGGTTCAACAAGTTTTCCACAAGTTTTTGGCACTGCACTTTCTGAAAGGCGAGACCAAGACGCCGGCTGCGCACAACAGCCTTGAGATCATCCAGGGCTTTCTCAAAAACGTCATTGATCACCAGGTAGTCAAACTCACCGTAGTGTGAGATCTCACTGACAGCCTTTGCCATGCGCTGGGCAATGACCGCACTGCCGTCCTGACCGCGTTCTGTCAGCCGGCTATACAGTGCCTCCTGAGAAGGTGGCAGGATAAAAACGCCCACAGTGTCCGGCATCCGGCGACGTACTTGCTGACCGCCTTGCCAGTCAATTTCCAGTACAACGTCGGTTCCTTCTTCGAGTTTTTCTTCCACCCAGGCTTGAGATGTGCCGTAAAAATGCCCGAAGACCTCGGCCTGCTCCAGAAACAGATTGCGGCCAATCATCTGTTGAAAGCTGTCAACGGAAACGAAATGGTAGTCTGCGCCATCTTTCTCTCCCTTCCTCATGGGGCGAGTGGTATGGGATACGGAAACAGCGATATGAGGCGTTGTCCTGACCAACTCCCGGACAAGGCTTGTCTTGCCAGCGCCGGATGGGGCCGAAACGATGTAAAGGGTGCCTTTTTCCATGGATTCTCCTCGTGCCGAAGGGAAAAGAAAACGGACCTCTCCGGCGTGCTTCAGTCTGTGATGATCTGCCGCCCATTCTCCAGGTAAGTCAGCACAGATTTCAAGCATGAGTCCCTCTATTTTTGTGCAGGCAAGGGCCATGACCCGGGCAGCAAAGGTCCAACACTGTGCAGGGGGTGCAGGCGTCTATTCTCAAAAAGAGGCAAGAAAACAGTCAGGAGCACCAAACGGTTATGGACGCACTCAAACCCTGTCCTTCCTGCCGGGGAGCGGCGGAACTGATTCCCTTTTCGGTAGCTTGCGACAGTCTTTGGCAAGTGACTTGCAGCCAGTGCGGCATGGCTACTGAACTGGAGGAAGAGCGCAGCCTGTGCATCAGTCGCTGGAATCGCAGGGACAAGGAGCAACGACTGGGTACAGCAGTGCTGGTGCTCAGTGTGTGTCTGCCAGCCGGGCTGGCACTGATGTTCATGACTGGTGTTATGGTGGGAGGTATTTTGCTCGACAGTGCCGGAGCGGGGGCCTGAACAACGGGAAAGTTCCAGAAACTCTGCTCTCATCTTGACTTGTAAAACATAACAGGACGGTTTTTGGCGATATAAAAAACAGGAGCAAAGGCATGCGAAAGTCAATCATCTCAATCAGCCTGAGCAGCGAGCAGGTTCTTCAGTTCTACAAAGGGCAAGCGACCATGATCCGGGCTCGCGCTGAAGACGGTACAAGCATCAGCGTGCCGTTTGACATAATGTCCCGTTTCGTGAGCCATCACGGCATCTACGGCCGCTTCGAAATTTGCTACGACAGCGGCGGGAAATTCCAGGGTATAAGCCGGGTCGGCTGAGCGGCCTCCTTCATCGACTGGCGGTAATAAGCTGGTAGCGGGCCAGCAGTTGCGGTTGTGTCTCCTCGTGCTCTGGATCTTTGATAATGCAGTGTACGGGACAGACATTCTGGCACTGGGGGGTGTCGTAGTGGCCAACGCACTCTGTGCACAGTGCCGGGGTTATCTCGTAGACAGTGGTCCCCGGTGCTATAGCCCCGTTCGGGCAGGCTGGCTCGCAAATATCGCAGTTTATACATGCGTCTGTAATCAGAAGTGCCATGTATCACCTCCCTCGCTATCGCTGGCACGGGACAACAAGGTCGCACAGCCTGGTGCGTCCCCCTGTCCTGGCACATAGATTGGGTGCCGCCCGGTGTGCCGGTCGGGCAGCGTACCATCAGCTTGCCGTCCCATCCAGTCCGCGTGTCGATCGGCGGACTGCTCGCTTTTCCTCCCGGAAAACACGGGCAGAAAATTGCTGCGTATTATGTTTGAAAACGCATCACACAGATACTTTCAAGCGGATTTGTGCTGCGGCCCCCCTGTGCACAGGAATCATGCTGGTATCTGATCTGTGTGACAGGTGGAGATCCGAGGGTCACTCAGCGTGAAAGAACGTATTTTTCCTTCCTGACACTCCTTTTTTCAAACCCTTTTCCTACCAGCCATGTAAAACAATCCTCGACCATATATGGATTACCGCACAGGTACACCAAATCTCGTCCTGGCAGCAGAGACAGCTCTGCCAACCGATCCTGTACGTAACCACTGTGTTCTCCGGCGGCAGGATCAGTGATCTCTTCACGGCTCAGGCAGCAGTCCAGCGGTACCGGCTGCTCCTCATTGGTCAGCGAATGAAAGTCATCTACATAAAACAGGTCGCAACGCTGCCGAACTCCCATCAGAAGATGAATTTTCTGTCCTTGTTGCCGTAGCTGTTGCAGCTGAGGCAGCATGGAGCGGTAGGGAGCCATGCCCGTCCCTGTTCCCACCAACACCAGGCGGTCCGGGGCAACAAGCTGCAGCTGTTCTGGAACAGGAAGCGTTAACTGACCAAAAGGGCCGGTCACAGGAAAAACACTGCCAGGCTGTGCGGCACTGAAGCAGGCACTGGCCTGACCGTTGGGCACCAAAGCTACAGCTATCTGGAAGACGCCCTTTGCTTTCAGTTCTTCTGGTGAACTGGCTACGCTGTAGCTTCGCCTGATCGTTTTTCCTTTCGTGTTGTCTCCGTTTTCTTTTTCGAGGGGAAGAAAGAATGAAACGAACTGACCTGCCTCAAAAGCAGACAAGCCGTCGGTCTGGAATGTCAGTTCAAGGGTGCTGTCAGTCAGCCATTGGGTGCGAATCAGCTCCACATCAAAAGTGGGTTGCGACATATATGACTTCTCTACTGGGGTAACAGGGGGCTGTTCCTGGACACCAGGCACCTGGGTTGGCGTCCAGGGCATCAGACCACAGAAACACTATCAACACACAATCCCTCAAGGCACAGTTCCAGCTGGTCACCGCTGGACAGTTCTCCAACACCGGAAGGGGTGCCTGTGAAGACAATGTCACCAGGGTACAGGGTTATATAACGACTGATAAAAGACAGTATTCGGGGAATGCTGAATAGCATGTCGGTTACCCTGCCGCGCTGAGCCAAGTCTCCATTGATGTGCATGGAAAAACAGACATCATCCATGTGGGCAGGTTTTGTGACAAACGGGGCGACATAGCAGGCATTGTCAAACCCCTTGGCCAATAGCCAGGGCAGGCCTTTTGCACTGAGCTCTTTTTGTAAGCTTCTGGCGGTCAGATCAAGGCCTACTGCGATCTGTTGAAACGCTTGGCTGGCAAAGCTTTCACTGACCCCGGAGCAGGTCTTGTCGACCTTGATTACCAGCTCGGTTTCAAACTGGATATTCTCCAGCAACCTGGGAAGACGAACGACACCAGACTGAGCCAGAGAGGATGTTGGCTTGGAGAAGACAATGGGCTCTCCTTCGGGGCTGTTGCCCAGCTCCCTGGCATGATCTGTATAGTTTCTGCCAACACAATAAATGTTCTTGATGTTTGTCACTGCACTGGTTTCCTCTGACAAGACAGGCAAACAGTACATCCCTGTCGCCAGAGCAATGGGACCCACGGCAGCATAGTCTATACAATTTCCGGCCAGAGGTCTGTCCATTGCATCCCGATGCTCTTCTCGAACAGGAACCCAGGCATGAATAACCAGCTACCTATAGAGCTCCATACGGCTGAACAAAGCAGACAGATTGATGCCCGAGCCGCCACTGATGCCTCTCTGGACGCTTTCACGCTGATGCAACGGGCTGGTCAGGCAGCCCTTGACACAGTTTCCGAGCTCTGGCCGCACACAAGATCTCTGCAAATTTTGAGTGGCGGTGGCAACAATGGCGGTGATGGTTACGCCATGGCGGCCCTGGCGCAGCAAAGTGGTATGTCCGTTGAGCTGTTGAGTCTGGTCCCGCCGGAAAAGCTGACAGGCGCTGCCTTATCTGCCTGGGAGTGGTTCCGCCAGCTGGGAGGAACGTCCAGACCATGGTCTGATGCGAGCGAACTGCGAGCTGATCTGTTGGTGGACGCCATCCTGGGGACAGGACTGCGCCGTGCTGTCACAGGCCAGCTGGCAAAAGCTATAGAAGGACTGAATGCGGCACAGCGGCCGGTGCTTTGCCTGGATACGCCGTCCGGGCTTTGCGCTGATACGGGAGTTCCCCTGGGGACAAGCGTGCAGGCGCAGGCAACTGTCACTTTCATAACCCTCAAGCAAGGGCTTCTCACCGGCATGGGGCCGGACTTCTGCGGCAAACTCTTCTATGCCAATCTGGATGTTCCTTCTGCCGTTATCGCCGCCGAACCACCCAGCGCCTGGCGTATCGATCAGCATACGCTGGCGTCGCTGCTGCGCCCCCGCAGACGCAGTGCCCACAAAGGAGACTACGGTCATCTGATGGTGGTAGGCGGCGATCTGGGCACCGGTGGAGCTGCGCTTATGGCGGCAGAGTCTGCGCTTCGTGCAGGTGCAGGGCGCGTGACTCTTGTAACGCGGCCAGAGCATGTTCTGCCCAGTCTGGTGCGATGCCCGGAAATCATGGTGCATGGCATGGGGCCGGAAGATACGCTGGACAGGCACTTTGCCGGCAAGACTGCGGTGGTTATCGGTCCTGGTCTGGGTAGCGGCAGCTGGGGACGCCATCTCCTGAAGACTGTACTGTCCTCATCCTTGCCTTTGGTTCTTGATGCAGACGCACTCAACCTGATTGCAGATGAGACCATGAATCTGGCGGCCAGAGCACCCTGTCTGATAACACCGCATCCCGGCGAGGCGGGCCGTCTGCTTCATATTCCTGTTGCTGAGGTTGTCAAGAACCGGTTTGCAGCCGTGGCCCGGCTTCAGGCGAGCTGTGGAGATACGGCAGTACTCAAAGGAAGCGGGACGCTGGTGGCCAGCACCGATGGCATACACCTTTGCAACCTCGGCAATCCTGGTCTGGCGGTGGCGGGAACGGGAGACGTTCTCAGTGGACTGGCCGGTGCTCTGCTGGCGCAGGGGTACAGCACCAGCGTATCAGCGAGGTTGGCTGTATGGTTGCATGCCCGTGCTGGCGATACCTGTGCAGCGAGCCGGGGTGAGACCGGAATGCTTGCTACAGACCTGCTTCCCGCCATTCGTGCCCACATCAATACGCTGGTTACCGCAACATCGACTGCTCGACCTGCTTTGTGAAGGAGTGATCAGCCATGAATATAAAACAATCGATTTAAATGTACGTTTTGCTTCAAAAAAAGAGGAATGCCTTATCTGCACTTCTCCCCCGGATTCAGTGACATGAATTTTCCCGCAATCGCTTTCATCAGTAATACTTTTGTCCCGCTGTCAAGATGATCTCTCCGGGCTACTCTAACTAGACACGCAAGAAGCCTTTCTTCAATGCAAACAGTGTTTGTCCATGGAGGAAGGAAAAAGTGGCAGGAAGTCATCAAGACAGGAGGTCGCCATGCAGCCAAACAGCCCATCCCCGGCACCAAGCCGCAGTGAAGAACAGCATTCGTTACGGGAAGCCACAGAGCATCCCCAATCCAGAGGAATATCAGGATCCATTACTGCCTTCCTTCGAGCTGTTGGTCGAGTGCTGGCAGCACCAATTTATCTTGTGCAGCAGGCTGTTGCATACCCTTTTGCAAGGTTTGTACCTGCTTCTATCAGGGAAAGAAACATCGAGGGACTGTCAGCGGCAGGCAACGCGAGGGCCGGTCAACCAGAGGCGCGCACCCGCCCCTCTTTTACACTCACCGCGGATGATTGGGCGGACCTTCGGAGATTTCTGGCCAATGCCGGTAGCAACGAGAAAGCGGCCTTTGGATCGGGGGACGAAGAGAGAACAGGCGTTAATCTGGACGAAGCAACACGCAAAGCCTGCTTCAAGGCCTATAACGACGGTGCCTGGCGAAAGGATACTGCCACCATGAACAGACACATGGCGGATGCAGAGGTTCAACTGAAGTGCAAAAAAGAACATGTGGAGTTGAATCCGCATGAACGCCGGGTGCTAAGCGAGATAAGCGATCACCTGGACAAATTCGATGCCCAAGGCATCCGGCTTGAAGCTGCTCGACGTCTGAATCCTTGCAGCCAGATCGATGAGATGGTTCGGTCGTGGATCAAGCCTCAGGTTATATCTGACGCTCCTGCATGGAACAATATCGAGTTCTTGAGAATCGGCATCTCAAAGGAGGACGAAAGAGCCTGGCAAGCGGCACAGGCCAAGTTCGCGAGTGACCCTGCGAGGGTGCTGGGTGCCATCAACCACTTTGCCAGCAAGACCAGGCAACAGCCGGGTGTCTCTCTGCGAAAGCTTGCTGAGGCGATCGATCAGGCTCGCTACAGCATGGTCGCCACTGGAGAAGTAAAGAATCATCCAGGATTGAAGGAGGACATGCTGGAAGCAGCCCGCCTGCTGCGGATCTCCTCTTCACGAAGGGATGGCAGCAGCAGCTAATCTTTTGTCAGCCTTCGTTGAAACATCGGCGGAGGCGCGACTTTTTCCCGTTTCCAGGGCTGGCTGCTTCAATCATGACTGTGCCATTGTGCACGGATCCTGCTGCGATTCCATCGGGACGCGAAACGTGCCAGCCTCTTCTTTGCTCTTGCTCTCCTCTTTTTTCCTGTATAGGCTCCGCTTTCCGTGGACTGTCCCTGCGCGTCCTCAATAGCTGCACCAATACTCAAGCAGGCAAAAGGTGTTGACAGATGGAGTGGATACTCAACAGCGAAGAGGACACGCTCAAGCTCGGTCGTCAGCTGGCCTTGGCCAGCGAGTGCCGGGGTCTGTTTTATCTGGAAGGCAGTCTCGGTTCTGGAAAAACGACCTTGAGTCGGGGTATTCTGCGCGGCTTCAAGTATGAGGGCAAAGTCCCCAGTCCGACATGGACGTTGGTTGAGCCCTATGAGCTGGACTCTGGTTGTGTCTATCACTTCGACCTTTATCGCCTGGGGGCGCCAGAAGAGCTGGACCTGCTTGGTGCGCGCGAGTACTTCAGCTCCCGCTCCCTGTGCCTGGTGGAATGGCCGGATAAAGGCGAAGGGAGTTTGCCGGATGCTGATCTGCGTATCAGAATGGACTGGAGGCCAGAGGGGCGGCACGTCAGTATCACTCCTGTCAGCCAGCATGGACACGCAGTCTGCAGCAGGTTGCAGGCTCACTACGTGGCATAGTCGGCCTGCCCCGTGTTTGCATCGCCAAAAGGCCTTCTGCGGATCATGGATGTGATACGGCACCCCTTCAGCACCCTGCTCCTTGCTTCATTGATACCCCGCATCAAAAGGGCGGCCCTGGGCTGTACCATTGGGCTGCTGATCCTGCTGCAGGGAACAGTGGCCCTGGCATCCTCCCGGATTGAAGGCGTTCGTTTGTGGCGGTCCCCTGAGAAGACCAGACTGGTTTTTGATCTGAGTGACAGCGTCTCCCACAAGATTTTTTCTTTGCCCAGCCCGGAGAGGCTGGTCATAGACATAACGGACACACGCTTGCCAGGATCTCTGTCTGGCTTGAATCTGGATGGTACACCTATCAGCAGACTTCGCTGGGCTCAACAGAAAACGGGCAACCTGCGTATTGTTCTTGATCTCAAAAAGAGTGCGAATTCCCGCAGTTTCGTTTTGAAGCCCAGAGGGCCCTACAAGCACCGTCTGGTGATCGATTTACTGGATGTCCGCTCAAAACGTGTTGCCAGGGAAAGCAAGCTGCACCAAAAAAAGAGGGACATCATTGTTGCTATAGACCCAGGTCATGGCGGAGAGGATCCAGGAGCCGTGGGACATGGAGGCGTTCGGGAAAAAGATGTGGTTCTTGCCATCTCGCGGGAGCTGTTCATGATGTTCAAGCGAAGCCGCGGGTTTCGGCCAGTGATGATTCGTGACGGTGACTACTATGTTGCCTTGCGGGAGCGCACCAGAAAGGCACGCAAGCACAGTGCCGATGTTCTTTTATCCATTCATGCCGACGCTTTTCGCCGCCAGGGCGCAAGAGGGTCTTCTGTTTTTACTCTGTCTCAGAGAGGGGCTTCCTCCGAAACGGCACGTTGGTTGGCCGACAGGGAGAACACTGCCGATCTGGTGGGTGGGGAGGAAGGGGTCAGTCTCGACGACAAGGATGATGTGCTTGCCGGCGTGTTGCTGGATCTGTCCATGACCGACAGCCAAAACCGCAGCAACCGCATTGCCAAGCTGGTTCTCGAGCGTCTGGGAAAAATTAATCGCCTGCACAAACGCCAGGTAGAGCAGGCCGCCTTCGTGGTTCTGAAAAGTCCTGACATTCCCTCCATCCTCGTGGAAACTGGATTTATCACCAATCCCGGTGAGGCGAAGAGGCTATCAGATCGAGCGCACCAACGCAGGTTGGCGCAAGCCATTCACAGCGGCGTACAGACGTTTTTTGTCACAGCGCCTCCAGCAGGAAGCTTGCTGGCCAGCGACAAGCGTTTCAGGGGCACGGTCAGGCGTGGCAATTCCATCTACACCGTACAGCAAGGTGATACTCTCAGTGGCATAGCCCAGCGTTTTCGGGTGCGTCTTGATGACCTGCTGCTCAAAAACAGGCTGCAGGCCAAGGACACCATCCGGGTTGGTCAAGGCCTGCGCATACCTGAAAAAGGCTGAGGCTCTGACGTCCGGCTGCCCGGCAGGACAGGAGCCTGACGTCAGACCAGAACGCACAATCACTCGGGGGTGTTGCTTTCCGGCAAGGCTACACTGACCTCCAGTCTGGATATGTTCTGGCGGGTTGCTATCTTGACGCAGACTTGGTCCTGGTGAACCCCGACATGTCTGCGGACCACAGCCAGGATTTCCTGCTGCAAAGTCGGAATGCAAAAAGTCCCCCCTCCCCTGTGGTTCCTCTCGTGCGTCACAACGACCTGCAAGCGCTCCCTGGCGACGGCCGCGCTGGAGCCCTTTCTCTGTGCGCGAACTGTGTCGAGTGGCGGCTTTGGTCGCAGAATATCACGCAGACTCACCCACTACCCTCCAACAACCACTTCAGCCAACCTGTACGAGGCTTCTCCAGAGACGATTCGGGTGCCTCCTTGCCCAAAATCCGGAACACCGCATTCTGATAGGCTTTCCCTGCCGCACTACCGGGAAAATGAATGACAGGAACGCCCTCGTTTGAGGCTTCAAGGACGGCTTTGTCCTCAGGTACCACGCCCAATAGAGGGATGCCCAGAACACTCTGCACATCGTCAATACCAAGCATGTCGCCTTTCGTCACGCGGGCAGCATCGTAACGTGCCAACAAAAGGTGCTCACGCACAGGATCGAGTCCCTGTTCAGCGCGTCTTGATCGACTGTGCAACAAACCAAGGATGCGGTCAGAGTCCCGCACAGAGGACACTTCCGGGTTGGTGACGACAATAGCTTCGTCCGCATAGTACAAAGCCATGAGTGCGCCATGCTCAATTCCGGCGGGGGAGTCACAGATGACAAACTCAAATGTCTCGGCAAGGCCGTCAAGTATTCTTCCCACTCCCTCTACCGTCAGGGCATCCTTGTTTCTGGTCTGGGAGGCCGGCAGGATCGAAAGCTTGTCCGTGCGCCGGTCGACAATGAGAGCCTGGTTCAGGGTCGCTTCCCCGTTGATCACATTGACGAGATCGTAAATAACACGACGTTCGCAGCCCATAACCAGGTCGAGATTACGCAACCCGACATCGAAATCAACAACGGCACATTTGTGCCCCTGTACTGCCAGCCCTGACGCAAGAGAAGCACTGGTTGTTGTTTTTCCCACGCCGCCCTTGCCAGAGGTGACAACAATAATTCGCGCCAATTTTTACTCCCGCAGACGTTAGATACTGATTGGCTTGCCACAACCGGAATTCACAGGGGTTGAACGCTCAACTCTCGCCCATTGAGCTGGACTTGTACCGACTTTTTCCAAAGATGTCTCTCGTGCGGAGAAATCATCTTGTAGTGACCGTCAATAGATACCATCTCTGCCTCAAAGCAGGTGCAGAAAATTCTGGCCGATGCATTTCCACAGGCACCGGCCAAAGCGCGGCCGCGAAGAGGGCCGTAGGCATAAATGTTGCCCGACGCAAGCACTTCTGCCCCCTGGCTTACCGCTTGAGCAAGAATCAGATCGCCGGTATGAAACACCTGCTGACCAGAGCGGACAGGGGTGCTGATGACGCGCGGAGGGACATGGTCGGACCGGGAAACGGGCACCATCTCTTGTCGGCAGGATTCCATGTGGAAGGCGAAAGCTTTCTGCTGCTCAGTCCGGGGGGTTGGTCTGTGTTCCGGCTCGCAGACAGAATAGGCTGGAGACTGGGAGCACAGGCAGGACAGACCAGCCTGGAGTGCACTATGGCGTTGCTGGGCATTTCCCCCGCGTACGGCAACCAGGTGCATGCCCATACTGGAGCAAAGAGAGCAAAGCCAGACAAAGTCTGGTGCACAATCGGGGTTGTGCAAACAGTCCAGCGCTGCGACAACCAGAGTGTTGTCAAAAACGCAGGGAGATTCAGCCACGACCCGTTCCAGGTCGCGAGCGAGAATGACTTTGTCGCAATCGTAAAGCTCCAGAACCATAACTGCCAACATGGAGCCCTTCAACTGAAAGCAAGAGCGGACAGCAGAAGATGGGGACGTCTTTATCATGGATAAAGCTGCAACACAGAGTAGCCGCCGTGAAAGTTTTGGTAGTAGCAAGTACGGGCAAGGTTATAGGACAACCAGGTCAGTCTGCAATACCAAGTTGCACAAGGTGCAGCTGGCAAGGTTTTCGTCGCAGGCAACTTCTCCCGGTTTCGGCAAGGTTGAGGAGCGAACAGGCCCGGCCAGGCATGGATATGACTTTCAGCCGGTTACCAATGTGGCAGACTTGGGTGTTTCTTCGCAGGAATTGATACGAGGCTTTCCTTGGCCTCAACGCATTCAGGAGTGATTGAACGCATGGACTATGTGGATTAACTACATTGAGAGTTAAGTGCGCTTCTCTCTGAAAGAGGAAGCTACGTGCCTGGCCATGGAGGGCTCTGATGAGCGGCGTTGGTAGTCCATAGTCGGCCGGCACGACAACGCAGGGTTCCGGCTCGTACGAGATGATGCAAGCCTGACTCTTTTGATAGTGACGTTGTTCAGAGCCGCCTGTAGTCTGGATGTAGGCTATCCC
>MPMQ01000213.1 GCA_002238585.1 Kistimonas sp. bin40
CACCCTGCCGAGCGACGACAAAGACGAACGTTCATTTGGTGAGCGGCTGAAAAAGCTGCACCTGAGGCCAACGCCCCATGCTGACTGGCCAGATACTGGTGCCTCTGAAAAGAGGTCTGATGCCATCACCATACGCCTGGAGACTGCGGTTGAAGAGCTCAACACTGCTACTTATACGGTGCAAGGAACTACCGACGATGTCGGTATTATCGCGATTGAAGCCTTCTATACGCCAGACAGGGGCCCCGAAAAAAGGGCAAAACCGATCATACTGGCTTTTGGGTGTAATGCAGAGCTCGATTGGAAGAACAACGCACCGCAAGACACCGATGGTACCGATGGTACCGATGGTTTCGCCTGTCCGCATGCAGATAAGGACGAGGTCATTCTCCAGCGCCCGATTGTGCAAGGAGGAAAAGCAGGGTACAGCCGTGCCTATTTCCAGCAAGAACACGCTCTGGTGACGCTCAAGCTCAAATCACTCCTGGACAAGAACCGCCTTTTGGAAAAAATCCCTGTCACATGGCAGCTGGCGGACAAGCAGCCCCCCAACATGGCGGTTTTCCTTGACAAAAATACTGATGACGAGGGTGATGAATGGAGTGCTGAAGGCCAGAAGGTCGACGATTCACAGACGGAGAGCACCGGACAAAGCCAAGTACCCGTCTCGGCCAGACAACTGCACAAGATGGTCAACACGGGCAAACCGGATAATTGGCGGCCTTATACCCCGGCTGTTGGCGCGGCTGATGTCGTTGCGGATATCCAGGGACAGCTTGAACACATCAAAGTACCTTTCATCGACAGCCTGTGGCAGCTGGCCCAGGTCAGCAAAGACGACAAATGGGTTCCACAGCTCGATGTGCTGGGCTACGTGGGCATTGACCGAGAGAACAAGGCCACTCGCAAACTTGTCACGGGGCAAATGACTGATCCCTGGTCTACTGAAGGACGCCACCTTCGGCTTTCTGCCCGTTATCTTGGTGTACCCAGTTTCATTTTTCCTTTCTTGCTGCCTCAGCAAAGCGTGGAGCGAGCTCTCCTTTCCCCTCTCCGGTTTCCCTGCGAAGGCCCCTGCCGTGAAGCATTCGAAAAACATTTCGGTCGCATGTGTATTGAACAAGT
>MPMQ01000002.1 GCA_002238585.1 Kistimonas sp. bin40
CCGGTCCGACCCTGTTTCAACAGCCCGTTATCGTCTGTGCGGGCTGCCTGCCTTTGACCTCTTTTGACTCCGGTGACTCCCGGCCTCCCCCGCCTTCTTGATGTTCCCTGCCCTTTTCTTCTACCTCTGCCGGATTTCAAAGTTCCACTTCCCGAAACCCATGTAGCTGGCACAATCCTTGGCATGAACCTACCTCCGTGTTCTGGTCCTGTCCTCAATGAGCTTGTGCACCTTTCACATCAGAAGTGCACAATTTTGTTCGCCACCCTCGGCTTATGAGCCTTATAGAGTCATACCTCCTCGCCCAACGACTGCCCCTTCTGATCCTGGCCTGCGTAGATCAGCCCGACAAAACCGCCTGCATGGCACCGGTAAACGGGGGTGAGCTCTTTTACGCCAGACTGCTGAAGCTGCGCTGTTCAACCCGACTGCACGCCTGTCAGCAGCAAGACGGATCATTCTCAAATCCCGGGAAAGGCCCAGCATCTGGACAAGAGTCTTTGACCGGCCATCCAGTTCAGTGATGCGCTTGTGCAACAACTTCTGGCTCCTTTGGTAGACCATGATGCTCCAATGCTGACGAACTGCCTCCACCGGACAAAACAAGCGCACACTCTCGCGAAAGTCTTTTCGACTCTGCAACAAAGCCTCATTGACAACGCGTCTGGCATCCACACAGGAAGCCAGCTCCTTATCACACTCGGGCAGATCCAGTGCCGCTTGTACCTGGTTGAGCATGAGTTGAAACGGCCCCGATTCGTTGCATCCCCTGCATGGATTGGCCTCCCAGCCATCAACACCACCGACTTCTTTGTCAGAAAAATCCGGGGACGACTCCAGCAGCAGACACAAACGGTGCAATGCTCTACCCGCAGACGAGCAACCTGGACCGGCACCTATCCCCTGCTCTTCACTCTGGCAAAGAGGCAGCCAAAGGCCAGAGGCGGGGCAAGCATTGACAGAAAAGTCGCCCGACCGCGAACAAAGGCACCGCACACGGCAGAACACAGACAGCATAATGACGCCATTCAGGCGCTCACGGCTTTACGCTCTTCCGCTGCGACCACTGCAGCGGCCCAGTCTTGAGTGCCTGGCATCAGAAACCAGCTCGGGCCTGTCCCATTTTTCGCCCGCATCCATTAGACTGCACCCCTCTTCCAGCCTTCAGGTCTGCCAGACGGTAGACCTGCAACCCGTACACGAGCCCGATTCATGGCCAAAGCACCCGCCCGAAAACCCGCCAGGGGTTTTGAAGAAACGCTCTGGGATACCGCCAACAAGCTGCGTGGCAGCGTGGAATCCTCCGAGTACAAGCACATCGTCCTGAGCCTGATCTTCCTGAAGTTCACCTCTGACAAGTTCGAGAGCCAAAAGAGCAGGATCGAGAACGAATACGGTGCGGACTTTGTCGATATGGTGGATTTCTACACCAAGGACAACGTGTTCTATCTGCCAGAAATCTCCCGCTGGTGCTACGTCCTGCAGCACGCCAAGCAGAACGATATAGCGTTGAAAATTGATTCCGCCCTGCACGCTATCGAGAAAAACAACAGCCAGCTGGCCGGTGCCCTGCCGGACAACTACTTTTCCCGGCTGGGGCTCGACGGCAGCAAGCTGGCAGCGCTGATCGACACCATCAACAACATTGATACCATTGCCAACCAATGCCATATGAGCGAGCAGGATCTGGTGGGGCGGGTCTATGAGTACTTCCTGGGCAAGTTTGCGGCGAGTGAAGGCAAAGGCGGTGGCGAGTTCTATACCCCCAAGTGCGTGGTGACGCTGATCGCCGGGATGATTGAACCCTACAAGGGCAAAATCTATGATCCCTGCTGCGGTTCCGGCGGTATGTTTGTGCAGTCGATCAAGTTTGTGGACAGCCACAAGGGGAACCGCAAGGATATTTCGATCTACGGCCAGGAATACACCAGCACCACCTACAAGCTGGCCAAGATGAACCTGGCCGTGCGCAGCATCGCCGCCAACTTTGGCGACCTGGCCGGAGATACCTTCTTCAAGGATCAACACCCCGATCTCAAGGCCGATTTCATCATGGCCAACCCGCCATTCAACCAGAAGCAGTGGCGGCAGGAGAACGAGCTGACCGATGATCCACGCTGGGCCGGGTATGAAACACCGCCCACCGGCAATGCCAACTATGCCTGGATCCTGCATATGATCAGCAAGCTGTCCGCCGTCGGTACCGCCGGGTTTGTACTGGCCAATGGTTCCATGAGCTCCAATACCAGTGGTGAGGGCAGTATCCGCCAGAAGATTGTCGAGAATGATCTGGTGGACTGCATGATCGCCCTGCCGGGCCAGCTGTTCTACACCACCCAGATACCGGTGTGCCTGTGGTTCCTGACCAAAAACAAGCGTGGCAACGCCGAGCAAGGTACGAAAGATAGAGAAGGCGAAACTCTGTTTATCGATGCCCGCAATATGGGCACCATGATCAACCGCACCACCAAAGAACTGACCACTGCCGATATCGCCGAGATTGCCCGTACCTTTCACGCCTTCCGTGGCCAGTCAGATGCCGGGATTTATGAAGACAAGCCCGGGTTCTGTAAGGTCGCGACCATCGAGGAGATGGCCGCCAACGACTATGTGTTGACGCCGGGCCGTTACGTAGGCGCTGCCGAACTGGAAGACGATGGCGTTCCGTTTGAAGTGAAAATGCAGGAGCTGAGCCAGATCCTTTATAAGCAGATGGCAGAAGCGGAGAAGCTGGATGCGGTGATTCGTAAGAATCTGGAGGTGCTGGGTTATGGTGAGTGATTTGGCATTCGCGAACTGTCCTAATGAATGGGAAATGACAACTCTGGGTCAACTCGTTGATACCGGCGGCGGTTCCGTACAAACTGGACCTTTTGGAAGTCAACTGCATGCGTCAGATTATGTCGAGGCTGGCATTCCTTCTGTAATGCCTAAAAATATTGCGATTGAAGGAATTGCTGAAGAAGAGATTGCACGTATCACTCCTGAAGATGCCAGGCGTTTAGCAAAATATCTTTTAGCTGAAGGCGATATTATTTACAGCCGCAGAGGTGATGTTGAGAAATCTGCATTAGTAAAACCAGAAGAGGCTGGTTGGCTATGCGGCACTGGCTGCCTACGAGTCAGACTTGGAAAAAATCCCAAAGTTACCCCTGAATTTCTCCATGCTTATCTCTCCACACCGACCATTCGTGAATGGGTTTCTCGTAATGCGATTGGAGCAACCATGCCAAACTTGAATACATCAATACTTCGAGATGTACCGGTATTGGTTCCAGAATCCAAGGATATTAAGTACATAGCCTCCACTTGGGATGCCTTTAACGACAAAATCCAACTCAACCGCCAAACCAACCAAACTCTCGAAAGCATGGCTCAGGCTCTGTTCAAAAGCTGGTTTGTGGATTTTGATCCGGTGATTGATAACGCACTGGCTGCGGGTAATGATATCCCCCCTGAGCTGGCAGCTCGGGCAGAAGGTAGAAAGTCTCTGCAAATACGCGCCGAGCAACATGCAGCCCTGCGGGCGAGTGATACGCCTGATGCGGTACAACACCCACAATTGCCGGAGGCTATCCGTCAGCTGTTCCCCAGCAGCTTTGTGTTTCATGCTGAGATGGGCTGGATTCCGAAAGGGTGGGAGGTTAAGCCTGTCGGCGACGTAATCCAAAACGTCGGAGGCGGCACACCAAAAACGAGTGAACTGAGCTTTTGGGAAAATGGCATTCACCCTTTCTGTACACCAAAGGATATGTCACTCCTAACAAGCAAGATGCTATTGGGAACTGAACGACACCTTACAGACGCCGGTGTTGAAAAAATTAGCTCCGGAAAACTGCCAGTTGGTACCGTACTGATGTCATCACGTGCTCCCATTGGTTACCTGGCAATAACAGATACGGCTGTTTCTGTTAACCAGGGCATCATTGCCATGAAACCTTCTTTTCCATTTGGCAGTGAGTACATCCTTAGCTGGGCTGAAGCGAATATGGATGAAGTCATCTCACGTGCCAATGGCAGCACCTTCTTAGAGATCAGCAAGAAAAACTTTCGAGAGATCCCATTCGTACTACCTGGTGATGATGTTTTGCAGAAATACGATGCATTAGCCAAACCATACTTTACTCGGATTACCTCTATCCAAAAAGAAGTGAGCCAGCTAACGCAACTCCGCGACACCCTTCTCCCCAAACTCATCTCTGGCGAGCTTCGTATCCCCGAAGCGAAACAGGCCGTGCAAAAGCAAACAGAACAGGACGTCGCCTGTGCGATTGAGTGAACCGGAACGGCAGATTATCAAAACCACCATCCACCGCCACGACCCCAGGGCACAGGTGCTGCTGTTTGGCGTGGGTGTACCCGCTATCTCCAAGCATCTGGAAAATATTTATGATTCCGGCGAGTTACAGCGCGAAGCAACGCTTTCCATTTTGGAAACAGTTCAGCAGGAAGGTAAGCGCGAGGCAGCGGCGTTATGACCCAAAGCATCCAAATCTATCAATCCACCGATGGGCAGATACAACTCAACATTAAGTTGGAGCAGGAAACGCTGTGGATGTCACAATCCCAGATCAGCGAACTTTTCGCTACCAGTACAGACAACGTAGGCTTACATCTGAAAAATATTTATTTAGATCAGGAGCTTGATGAAACAGCAACTACCGAGGATTTCTCGGTAGTTCGACAGGAAGGGAAACGGCAGGTCAAACGGATGCTGAAGCATTACAACCTAGATGCCATTATCTCAGTGGGTTACCGCGTCAATTCATCACGCGCGACCCAGTTCCGTATCTGGGCCACCCAAACCTTGAAACAACATCTTGTGGAGGGTTATACGATCAACCAGCGCCGTTTACAGGAGCGCGGCATTGAGTTCGAGCAGGCCATCAACCTGCTCTCACGTACTCTGGGCAATCAGCAGTTGGTCGATGAGGCAGGCGAGGCGGTGCTGTCGGTCATCAGTGATTACGCCCGTAGCTGGAGTTTGTTGCAGGGCTACGATGAGAAAAGCCTCAGGGAACTGTCGAACAAGCATGCCGACATGCAGGCATTGGCGCTAGATGATGTGCTGACTGCCATTGCTGAGCTGAAAAAAGCACTCATCGCGAAGGGCGAAGCGACCGAGTTATTTGGCCAGTTGCGCGGTGACGGGCTGGCTTCGGCCATTGCCACCATCGAGCAGGGTTTTGGCGACGAACTGTTCTACTCCAATGTGGCCAGCCGTGCCGCGCATCTTCTCTATTTCGTGATCAAGAATCACCCCTTGGCCGACGGCAACAAGCGCAGCGGCTCGTTTCTGTTTCTGTGGTATCTACGTATTCACCAGCACTTGTTGGCAAAGCCGGTAGAACATCTGATCAATGATAATACGCTGGTGGCATTGGCCTTACTGGTGGCCGAAAGCCAGCCTGCCCAAAAAGAGCTAATGATTCGGCTGGTCGAGCATTTTATTTTGCTCAAGGATGAATCGGTATGAAAGAAGACCAACTCGAAAACATCTGTCTGGACTGGTTCCGTGAAGGCGGATGGGATGTGCTGTACGGACCTGACATTGAACCGGATGGCACGGACCCTCAGCGTGATGACTACGCCCAGGTGATTCTAAAACATGATCTGGAAGTGGCGTTCACCCATATCAACCCGCACCTGCCGCATGAATGCTTCGATCAGGTGGTCTCCAAGCTATCGCAGGCTGAAACCCTGGATCTGGTCACCAACAACCGGGCCTTTCATCGCCTGCTACTGGAAGGCGTGCCTGTCGAGTACAAACTGCCCAGAGCTGATGGTGAAAAGAATGATGAGGTGCACAACGACCATGCCTTCCTGGTCGATTTCGATCAGCTGACCAATAACCGCTTTGTCGCCGTCAATCAGTTCACCGTCAGCGGCACCAAGCAACCGCGCCGCCCTGATGTGATCTGTTTTATCAATGGTCTGCCCTTTGCGGTACTGGAGCTAAAGAGCCCCAGTGATGAGAACGCCGATATTTGGGATGCCTTCAACCAGCTGCAGACCTATAAGGATGAGATCAGCGACCTGTTTATCTTCAATGGGGCGCTGGTGGTCAGTGATGGCTATACCGCACGAGTCGGTTCGCTCACCGCCAACCAGGAGCGCTTCATGCCCTGGCGCACCATCAAGCATGAGGATGACAAGCCGCTGCTGGAGTGGCAACTGGAAACGCTGGTGCGCGGTTTCTTTGACCGGGAACTGCTTCTGGATTACATCCGCTATTTTGTGCTGTTTGAAACCGACGGCGAGACAATTATCAAGAAGATCGCCGGTTACCATCAGTTCCATGCAGTGCGCGAAGCGGTCAAGGCAACTGTAATAGCGGCGCAAGAGATTGAAGGAGTCGCCGAAAAACGGGCGACCTATGCCGATGAGGTGGTGCCTGGCAGTAAAAAGGCCGGTGTGGTCTGGCATACCCAGGGCTCCGGCAAGAGCATCTCCATGTGCTGCTATGCCGGCAAGCTGTTACAGCAACCGGCTATGAACAACCCAACCTTGATCGTGGTGACGGATCGTAATGATCTGGACGGGCAGTTGTTTGCCACCTTCAGCAATGCCGTGGAGTTATTGAAACAGACGCCGGTACAGGCCAATGACCGGGACGCGCTGCGCCAACTGCTGGCTGAGCGCGAATCGGGCGGCATTATCTTTACCACGGTACAGAAGTTTGCCCTGCTCGATGAAGAGAGCAACCACCCGATACTCAATGACCGACACAATATCGTGGTGATCTCTGATGAGGCCCACCGCAGCCAGTATGGCCTGAAGGCGGTGCTGACTGCGGAAGGCCAATACAAGTTCGGTTACGCCAAGCACATGCGCGATGCGCTGCCGTTTGCCTCTTTTATCGGTTTCACCGGCACCCCTATATCGCAGGAGGACAAAGATACCCGGGCGGTCTTCGGTGGCTATGTCTCCATCTACGATATTCAGGATGCCGTGGACGATCGTGCCACCGTACCCATTTACTATGAGTCCCGCCTGGCCAAGCTGGAGCTGAACAACGAGGAGATCGAGGCGTTATCCGATCAAGTCGATGAGGTGGTCGAGGATGAAGAAGACGTCGGGCAGCGGGAAAAAACCAAGGGTGAATGGAGCCGACTGGAAAAGCTGGTGGGTGCGACACCCCGTTTGCAGCAGGTGGCTACCGATCTGATCGACCATTTCGAAGCACGAACCGCCACCATGGATGGCAAGGCAATGATAGTCGGCATGAGCCGGGACATCTGCGCCCAGCTCTACAATGAGATTGTCGCCTTGCGCCCCGACTGGCACGGCGCTCCATTAGGCACAGCCGCCGACCCCGAAAAAGGGGCGATCAAAATCGTGATGACCGGGTCCGCTTCTGATAAGCCATTGCTACAACCCCACATCTATAACAAGAAAACCAGGAAGCGACTGGAAAAGCGCTTTAAGGATGAAAACGACCCGTTAAAGCTGGTGATCGTACGGGATATGTGGCTGACCGGTTTTGATGCGCCTTGTTGCCATACCATGTATGTCGACAAGCCGATGAAGGGGCACAACCTGATGCAGGCCATTGCCCGGGTGAATCGGGTATTCAAGAACAAGCCAGGCGGGCTGGTGGTGGACTACATCGGTATCGCCAATGAGCTGAAACAGGCACTCAAGACCTACACCGACTCCAAGGGCAAAGGCGAACCGACCTTGCGCGCTGAAGAGGCATTCGCCATTTTGTTGGAGAAGCTGGATGCCATTCGCGGGATGTTTGCCAAGACACCGCAATCGGATGGTCTGGATATTTCTGGATTCGAGACCGATGCACACAAGCTGCTGGTGCCTGCAGCCAACTATGTGCTGGGACTGGACGATGGCAAGAAGCGTTTTCTCGACCTGGTACTGGCCACCAGCAAAGCCTATTCACTCTGCAGCACGCTGGATGAAGCCAAGGGCCTGCGCAAAGAGATCGCCTTCTACTCGGCAGTGAAAGCGGCTATATCCAAGTTCACCTCGGTTGATAAGAAGCGCACACAGGAAGAGAAGAATTCCGCGCTCAAGCAGATATTGGATAACGCCGTCATCGCCGAAGGTGTAGCGGATGTGTTCAGCCTGTGTGGTTTGGATAAACCCAATATCGGCCTGCTCTCCGATGAGTTTCTGGAAGATGTCCGGCAGATGCCGCACCGGAATCTGGCCGTTGAGCTGCTGGAAAAACTACTCAAGGACGACATCAAAGCCAAGACCCGCAATAACGTTGTGCAAGAGAAGAAGTACGCCGAGCGGTTGCAGGAGACCTTGCGCAAATATAACAACCGTGCCATCGAGACAGCACAGATCATCGAGGAGCTTATCCAGATGGCCAAGGAGTTTCAGGCGGAGATGGCGCGTGAGGCCGAGCTGGGACTCAACCCGGATGAGATTGCCTTTTATGATGCCCTGGCCAATAACGAAAGCGCGGTTCGTGAGCTTGGCGATGAGATCCTGAAGAAAATCGCTATTGAGATTACCGACAAGCTGCGCAAATCCACCACCGTCGACTGGCAAGTACGCAACAGCGTTCGGGCCAATTTGAGGATTTTGGTGCGGCGCACTTTGCAGCGTTACAAATACCCGCCCGACAAAGAGGCTGAAGCCGTTGAGCTTGTGCTCAAACAGGCTGAAACACTCTCGAATTCCTGGAGCAAATAACCTTATTGGTTAACTGAATCAACCATGATGGTTGTTGCATATGAAAGTGAACAATTATGATTAATGAATCAAAACAGAGCAGCCTGGAACAGTTCCTGATAGATCAGGCCGCGAAAATGGATATTGCTCTCGATAGCGATAAGGCGAAGCTTGTTGATTCTGAAATTAATCAGGCAGTTAACGAGTCAAAAAAATTTACCGACTGGCATAAAAAGAGCAGTACACAGGCTGAATTGAAAGTTCGACTCCGTCCTGTGCTTGAAAAGCATGGTCTCCCAGTTCTTGATTCAGTGTTTGATGAAATTTTAAGGCATGCTGGCAGTTCATCTACACCGAAGTCTTACTGGTTTGTTGGCGCATCTTACGGCAAGGGTAGCGAGGATCAAACCGAGCGCTTCCTGACCGAAGGCGTCTGGCAAAACGGTTACCAGGACAAATACCTTGATGTCGTTCGCTCCATGCAGCCTGGCGACAAGATTGCCATCAAATCGTCCTATACACGCAAGCGTGACTTACCTTTCGACAGCAAGGGTCAGACCGTTTCCGTGATGGGTATCAAAGCGATTGGCGTGGTTACGAAAAACCATGGTGATGGCCGGTTTGTCGACGTGGATTGGGAGCCTCGTTCAGACCCAGTGAAAGAGTGGTATTTCCACACGAACCGAAGCACTGTCAGGCGTGTGTTGCCCGGGGAATGGATGACTGATGCCCTTATCGACTTCACCTTCAGCGAAGGTATTCAAGACATTGATCGTTTCCGTAATGCCCCATACTGGAAAGAACGTTACGGTGATACCACTACTGACGACAAAAGATTCCTGTGGAGCCGTTTCTACGCAGCTATCGCTGATGGACTGATTGCGCACAGCGAGGATCGCAGCGACCTGATCACCTTTGTAACGCAGCGGGCTGACCGTTTTGAGATTCCCTATATAAAAGATAAACATCTGGATGACGTCGACCCATTTACAATGATGGGCCTCTTTAATCGTGGAATAACGGACGAGAATAGAAAAGCGATTGCCAAGGAGCTGGCTGACTTTCTTGACGTTGATGAATCTGTACCAGACTCCTTTGAAGGCATTCCCATCCTGAATAACCAGAAATCCTGGTTTTTTGGCTTCGAGGAGAAGTACGATCCAGACGACATCGCATCTCTCTGGGATTTCTTCGGCAAGGCATTAAGTTTTTCTGACAGCGACGACTCCGATGCCCGAACGAACTTTAGTGCTGCATATGACAAAGTTGCCGGTCAATACGGTGTTGGCTGGAACCTCTCCATGGCGCTGTACTGGATACGACCTTGGAACTTTCTGACACTGGACGGGCAATCCCAGCTGTATATCACCAAGAAATTGGGGATAGATATCGGTAAGAATGGTCCCAAAGGCCGATGCAATGCGCTTGATTATTTAAAGGCTCTTGATGAACTGGAACTGCGTTTTCAGGAAGAGGCTTACCCTGTTCACTCGTTCCCGCAACTGTCATTGGCTGCGTGGCTGTACAAGGATGGCGAAACATCAGCGCACCCTAATGCCACGGACCCTGACCAGGCAGGCGAAATACCCGAGGATGAGGGAGAATCTGAAGTTACAGCGGCTCCTATTGAACCTTATCTCGTTGATGACATTATCGAGGATGGAGCCTTTCTTGATAAAGAAACACTCACAGATATTCTTGAACGTCTGCGCACTAAAAAGAACTTAATCCTTCAAGGCCCTCCCGGAACAGGGAAAACCTGGCTGGCAAAACGCCTGGCCTATGCTTTGATGGGGCAAAGAAATGAAAGCAAGCTCCGCGCAGTTCAGTTCCACCCGAATCTTAGCTACGAAGATTTTGTGCGTGGCTGGCGTCCATCCGGCGACGGAAAGCTAACCCTTGTTGACGGTCCCTTTCTCGAAATGATCAATGATGCGAAAAAGGACGCAACAACCAAATATGTGGTTGTCATCGAAGAGATAAACCGAGGCAACCCGGCTCAGATCTTTGGTGAGATGCTAACACTGATGGAGGCCGACAAGAGGACGCCGAATGAGGCCCTGGAACTGAGTTACCGCCGTAGTGATAGCGAGCGGGTATTTGTACCGGACAATTTGTACGTAATAGGCACAATGAATATTGCCGACCGTTCTCTAGCTCTGGTTGATCTCGCTCTACGTCGTCGATTCGCCTACATCGACCTCAAACCCACCTTTGGTGAGCCATGGCGCAACTGGGTGCACACCAAATCCGGTATAGATATGGCAGTGCTTGAACAGATCGAGCAACGGCTGTTAAACCTGAATAGCGAAATCGAAAAGGACAAGGATCTCGGTGCCCAGTTCAGAGTCGGTCACAGCTACGTCACCCCGGCTTTCAGCAATAAAATTAACGATGCCGTTAAATGGTACAAGAGTGTCGTGAAAACAGAGATTGGTCCATTACTGGATGAATATTGGTTTGACGATATGGATCGTGCACAGAAAGCTCGCGATGCCCTTACTGAGGGTATGTAATGAGCACCTCTGCCGCAATACAGTCAACACCGGAACTATCTATCCGATTAATCGGGAAAATACCTGTCCGGAATTTGTGGCTGTTGATGCTGTACGCATCGGATTTATACCGTCATATCGGTACAGCAAAAATTGCTTTTGAAGATAACCCGGAAGAAATTGCTGATCTGGTTGCTGAAATACTATGCGATCAAGTTGAACGACGGTTAATGCGTAACCTGAGCTATGGATACCAGCATAAAGTTGCGGTCATTGGAAGGGTTAGAGGAAGAATCGACAGGCTTTACACGGAACGACACAGGCTCATGGATAAAGGCAAGGTGTGCTGCCGCTTCGAAGAGTTGACCGTTGATACGGCTAGAAACCGTTATGTGCGTGCTGCGTTGGAAAAGCTGCCTCAGCTAGTCAACAACAACAATCTTGGACATCGGTGTCGAACACTGGCAATCAGCCTGGAGCGACTGGGTGTGCGCAAGGAGAGACCCATAGGGTATAACGGAAAAAGTGAACGCTTTGGCCGTCACGATGCTGAAGATCAAAAAATGGTAGCTGCTGCAGACTTGGCATTTTCTTTGGCACTACCTACTGAGTTTTCGGGACAGCATCATCTCGCTCTACCAGATAAAAACAAGGAGTGGCTTAGAAAGCTGTTTGAAAAAGGCATCGCTGGGTTCTATGCCGTAGCGCTAGAAAAATCAGAATGGCGAGTCCTGGCTGGCAAACAGTTTAATTGGCAGATTGTAGCGAAGACAGCTGGCATAGACTCAATTCTTCCCAGCATGAAAACTGACATCATTATTGACAACAAAAACACCGGTGATCGACTGGTCATTGATACCAAGTTTAATGCTGTAACCACATCAGGCTGGCACCGCGAGGAAACCTTGCGAAGTGGCTATATCTATCAGATGTACACCTATCTACGAAGTCAGGAAGACGATAGTGACCCGACTTCTTTAACAACGAGCGGCATGCTACTTCACCCGTCAGTCGATAGAGAGGTTGACGAATCTGTAATGATACAGGGCCATGCAATCCGGTTTTGCACAGTTAACCTTGGCGCAACAGCAACAAAAATAAGGGGGCAATTACTGCGATTGCTTTCAGACAGTTTTAAGGGGGAATCTCATGGTCAGGTTTGATCAGCTTATGCTTCCATTGATGAAGGCGCTTGTTAACCTTGGTGGATCTGGCAGCATTGATGAAATCTACGAAGAAGTTGTTGAACTCGAAAACTTTGATGAAGAAACCCTTGCGGCCCTTCATAACTGTCAGATCCTGGACGATTGCATAGCCTTAAAATTAATAGTCTGGCGTTCGCACTGGAACAGGTTCAAGACGATAAAGGAATTCCGAACATGAGCAGGATGGCCATTGATCATCTTCCAACCTATATCAAACAACACTGGCCGAAGATCCGGCAGAATCTCAAACTGATGAACTGGAAACATTTAAAATTGGCACCAACAGGAAGAAACTGAACGAAGAATGAGTTAAGCCGCGATACTACTGATTCACACGACACTGGTTCTGAAAGAGCGAAGCCCGACGGCTTCGCTCCATCCCGATTAGCTTTCAACCCAGTTGATAGTCTTCAGTCTATCTTCCAGCACACAAAATTCCGCAGGGCCTTCATGGCAGTTATATTCGACCAGTTCCAAATATATTCTCTTCAACATGAGCATAAGGAGATCGGAATCATATAAGGGAAGAGAGGATATGTATCCCTGTGCGAAACTATCAAAAGGAAGCAGCAAGCACTCATGCTTGCGCCCACAATTTGAAGCGCTTTCCAAGTCATCATAATTATCAAGCATGCTTGACAACCAAAAAGCCAACTCTTCTACGACTAAAACTTTCCTTCCCACATACTCACTGTCATCAGCCAAATCCAGGATATAGATTCTGTCGTTGCCTTCATGATATTTTTCATTTTCACCATTTCTATCACTTAGGTGTAACCTCACAGGTCTATTGAGTAAATCATCTATTTCTTGACTTGGTTTTTCAGGATCAAGATGCGTCACTGCCAGAACTTGTCCGTATCGATAATATGCCCTGCTTAATTTTCCTGTACGTTCTTTTCGATTGAAATACTCACTATGAATTCCATAAAGAGTTTTTCCTGGAGCCCAAGCATAGCTTGCAATTAAGTTCTTTTTGTTTCCCAGAACAAAAATTGCACCCTTGTCTGGAAACACAAGCTCTGCATTTTTCGAGCTTACCCATGAGTATTTTTTTCCATATTCATGTTTCAGTTTCCACTCAGTATCAAAATGGGTAGTATCACAAGATAGACAATCTTCCCTTGTGATTTTAACAAACCATTTTTTGTTCAAATGCTTGACGACAAAAACTTTTACAACTTGATCGCCTAACGTTTTGATTTCTTGCATTTCTTGCACGCGGTCGTTGAATAGCATTTTGACGGCATCAGAATACGCGTTAACTTTCCCGAAGTTTGTTACTGCCGGCAGCCCTTTGAAATCTGCTTTCACAGAAACAGAACATATGAAGCAAAGTATAAAGAATAGGGAATATTTCTTTAGCATATTTTTTGCTCTGGATTTTTGTTTCTTATCGGGGCATCCAGAAGCAGCTTGATTATTAATCCATAAGGCAGCTAACGAATGGTTCCCAAAATACACCGCCTGCGGTGACGTCTCTTGACCAGGCCTGTGTGTCGGGCATGACACTTAACGCGAGATGTGAGCGTCCTCTTACCAAGTATTTGCAGAGCCAAAGCTGAGTGAAAGGCAGGGCGGTGTCGTAAAGCAAGGGCTCAAGGAACCCCAGTGCAAAATTGCGGTGTCAACACCGGCTCCTGACGTACAACGTACATAAAGTAGCAGCAATACTGCGCTACGCCAGCTTTGTTGTCCGAAGCCAGGAAAGCCTCCTCCGAAGAAACACGCGCCTGGACACACAGCCGGCGCTTCCGAGGGGGCAAGGGGACGCCGTTACAGGAGAACGCCTTTCACTGGCAACATCCGTACGACGGCTGCTGCGCTGAGCATTACAACCGCATTGATTTCAACAATCTTCACGAGAAAGGCGCGCACAACCAGTGCCTGACACTGATGCAAGCTACTGCAATGAACACAACCCCTTATAAGTCGCTGTCGTAAAAAGGACGCTGCACTGAACAGCCACAGCCGTGCAAAACTGACTTCATAGCCGGAAACGCAAAAGACTCGTCAGGCGACAGCCTTGCTGATCAATCACTGCTTGCTCCAACAAATCCTGCTATCTCCCCCTTGGTGTGGCGGGCGGCCTGTTGCTTGATCGCTGCCGGGACAGACAAGCCTCTATTGAACGCCGGTCCTCCTGTGTCTGTTTTTGAACTTCCCTCTGCCAACTGAAGTCCAATGACCAATAGCTGAAGTTGTTGGGAGACTGGCCTCGCTCCCCGGCCAGCGTCATGAAAACAGCTCAGGAGAATGCTCTTCATGAATACGGCAGCCTCTATCGCGTTGGTGGGCACCCGCCAGACAGCACCGGAAGCGGTGTCCAGTACCTGCCCGCCGGCCTCGGGACCTGCTGTGACTGTCGTGCAAGACACATCGCGACCTGCGGTGTCGGCCAGCACTCAGCCAGCCTGTGAGCCCCACCGAAAAGGAGCGGATCCCTCCACCTGGCCCGATCTGCTGCTGGAGCTGGTGTTCGAGAAGCTCAATATCGGTGACCTGGTGGCCTGTGGCCAGGTCTGTCACCGCTGGAAGCGTGTGGCGGCAGGTCTCCCTGTGCAGATGCACTGTCTGTTGCACACCTACACTCCAGACCACCGACGCCTGATGGAGCGCGCGCTCAATCTGGATTTCGTGCGTGCGACCCTGGAGCCCCGCAGTGACAGCCCTGCCAGCGAACCCGGGCACAAGCCCAGCGCCCTTGTAGACCCAGTTCCATCATCACAAGAACTCTTGTGCCGGACACTGCGGCGAATGTTGCTGACGGCATCGTTTCATCCAGGCGTTTCCAGCAAGAGCCCTGTACTGTCGGGCACTATGCAAGAGCTCCTGTGCAGCCCCGATGGGCGCATGATCGCGGCTGTACGAAAAGCCTCAGGGGCGCCCGGGAGTATGGTCAGCTTGTGGGAAAATGCTGCCGAGCTGATCAGCTGCCAGCCCCCGCAGGACCCTGTGAACGAGCAGATATCCCGACTGGCATTCAGTTCAGACGGTGCCGCCAGGCTGCAGATCCTCTACAAGGATGGGCGGGTAGAAATTCGCCACCCCCAGCACGGGGGCGCCTGGCACTCAGTACCAGGTGTTCGCTTGTGCCAGAGCCCGGTGTACAAGTCGGTGTCAAGCCCCAATGGGGAGCGTCTGGCTGTTGTGTTGAGCCATTCTGTGCGGATTTATGGCGAAAGAGCGCAAGGGGGCTGGCAAGCAGAGCCAGAGTTGAGGGAGGACAGACCCCTGGGCCATAGCGCCCTTGCTGACTATGATCCTGACAACATCTTCATGAAATTCAGTGCTGATGGTTGTCATTTTGTGTTTGCGATAGCCACGCAGATGGCTATCTGGACCCGACAGGAAAACGCGCGCTGGACGATCGGGAAGTGGCATCTCAGTCAGCGGCAGATTCGAGCAGAGCCTGTTTTTGATCCGTACAGCCGCTTGTTGGTGGCGCCTCTGTGTTCAGACAGTAATGAAGGCTTTTCCGTGCTTGCCATGCTTGTTGTCTTGCACAGGGAAGAAACATCAGAGGGTGAAGTCCGGTGGCGATATGCGCAAAAGCCCGGTCCCTTTCAGCTGCCAACTCTGGTATCCAGAGCGCACCCCCAGACCGGCTACAGAATTCCGGTGGCATTCAGCCCCGACGGTGAGCTGATGGCCTACCCCCACTACATGGATTGCCGCCTGCCATCCGTTCTGGCCATCCGTGACCCTGGCCCCGGAACAGGGGCGGTGTTGCTGTGCGAGCAGGACAAAGTGGACTCAGCCAGCTATGAATCCGTGTTGTCGCTGCAGTTCAGTCCCAATAGTCGTTATCTCGCTGTGGATACGGGTGGGGCCATCACCTTGTGGGGACGCTACGAGTGCTCCCCCCAATGGCAGTTTTTGAGGCGGATAGAATCTGGCTCACCCCGTACCGAGGTACCTTTTGCTTTTTCTCCGGATGGATTCCATTGCGCGACCGCCAGTGTCATTGAAGGTCGGAACACAGTCCATATCTGGGGTCCCATCAGGGGAGGCAGGTATGGATACAAGCTGCGTGGCACTATGTCCTCAAACATCAGCGTGCGGAAAGTGCTTTTTACACCTGACGCTACCCGGCTTGTTATAGCGGTATCTTGCAGGGAGCTGGTGCAGTTGAATGAGAGTGGGTACAAGGATTTTCGCATTGCCAGTCGTCTGTATTACTGGCAGCTGTCGCCATCAAGACTTGCCCGACCAGTGCCTGTACAGGAGGCCCGCTCCAGCTTGGCTGATTGAGCCACTGTAGCGGGCTGATGCCCCGCCCCTCCGTGTCTGATCACCGCCGGGGCAAACCCGTCTCTGTTTGACGGCGGCCTCCTGCGCCTGTCTTTGAACCTCCTTTGCCAAATGAAGTCCAACTGCGGCTGTTGTCGGGAGAAGGGCCTCCCGCAGAGCGCATCTAAGGACGGCGGAGGAGCAAACACTTCCATGAACAAGGCAGCATCTATCAAGTTGGCTGAGGCCTCCCTCCCGCACCCAGCACCGGTGTCCAGTACCCATCCCACAGCCTCGGGGCCTGTTGCGACTGTCACGCAAGGCGCTTCAAGACGCGCGCGGCAGCTTCTGGTCCCGGGCCGCATTCCCGCAGCCTCTGGTCCCTCAAACTGGCCTGAGCTGGTGCTGGAAGGAGTGATCAGCAAGCTGGACATCGGTGATCTGATGGCCTGCAGTCAGGTGTGCCGCCATTGGCGTCAGGTAGCAACTGGCCCTCGTGTACAGATCAGCTGTCTGCGGCGCACCTACACAGCCGGGCATCGGCTACAGATGGAACGCGCTCTGGACACCAGGCTGGTACGCGCCAGCCTGATGCTCTTGTACGACAAGCCTGCAACAGCATCAGAGCAGGAACCTGCGATCCTCGCCAACCAGGTGCCCTCACCAGAGGAGCTGTTGTGCAGGATGCTGCATCGCATGTTGCTGACGGAGCGGTTTCATCCCGGCATTTCCAGCAAGAGCCCTTTGCTCACGGGGGCTATGCAAGACCTCCTGTGCAGTCCCGATGGACGGATGATCGCTTCTGTGCAACAGGTCGTTGGAACACCCAAAAGCACAATCAACTTGTGGGAGGATGCTGCCGAGCTGATCACTGTCAGGCCCGGGGAGGAGGCCGCAAACGGGAAAGTATCCCAGCTGGCATTCAGTTCCGACGGCGCCAAACTGCGGGTCCTGTTCAGGAATGCGGTGGTGAAAGTCTGGCAGCGCAATCACGCGGGAGGCTGGTCTACAGAGCCCGGCACCCGCTTGTTCGAGCCGCTGATGTACAAGTCAGTGCTCAGCTGCGACGGGCAACGTCTGGCCGTCATGTTGATGGACTCTGTGCGCATCTATGGCGAAGGGGCGCAAGGTGGCTGGGAGCCTGAACCCGAGTTGGGCGAGATCTGGCAGCTGGATTACGGCGTTCTTGCCGAGCAGGATCCTGATCAGATTCTCATGCAGTTCAGCGGTGATGGTCGTCATTTTGTGTTCGGGATTGAGCGTGATCTGGGTATCTGGACCCGGCTGGAGGGCGACTGGCGACATATGGGGGTGGTGCGTATTCCCGACTCGTTTGTAAGACAGGCGGTGTTTGATTCGCATAGCCGTTTATTGGCCCTGGCCTATTGTTGCGACAGTGATCAAGGTTCGTCAGTACTCGCCGAACTGGTGTTTTACCGTCTGCAAGAGGTGTCAGAATCTGAAGTGCACTGGAAGCTTGTGACGGAATTCGGTCGCCGCCAGTTCGTGAGCCTGAGCTCCAGAGCCCATCCCCAGACCGGCTGCAAAGTCCCTGTGGCATTCAGCCCTGACGGTGAGCTGATGGCCTGCCCTCACTATGAGAATTGCCGAATAGTACTGGTTCTACCGGTCAGCGGGCCTGATGCCTGGTGGAAGGGGTCTCCATTAACAAGCGAACAGGAAAAGAAGGACCAGGCCAGCTATGAAGCGGTGTCGTCCCTGCAGTTCAGCGCCAACAGTCGCTACCTTGCTGTGGGTGCTGACCGGGTCGTCATCCTGTGGGCGCGCTACCCAAGCTGGCAGGCGCAGTTGCGGATCAGCGATGCCGCGCGCCATACCGGGGTGCCTTTTGTTTTCTCGCCTGATGGCTTTCATTGTGTGTGCGTGACGAGCGAGCTCCCGGATGGTCCGGATAGAGTCAGCATATGGGGGCCGGTCGGTGGCGGAGGCTATGGGTGCAAGTTGCGTTTCAGGATTTCCCAGGACACCAGGGTGGGGAAAGTGCTGTTTACCGCTGACGCTACCCGACTGGTGATAGCGGTATCTTGCCGGGAGCTGGTACAGCAGCATGGGAGCGAGCATAAGGATTTTCGCATTGGCAGCCGCCTGTTTTACTGCCATCTGTCGCCGTCAGGCATTGCCCGTCCCGAGCCTGAACTGGTTGATGCCGGCCCAGTCGTACCCGACTGACCTGCTCTTCCTGGTTGTGACTGTGTCGCGCGCCTGGTGGCCCGTCGCTGTCCGGAGGCAGGGGCTGTCGCTGGAAAACCAGCGGCTCTGGCGGTCCAGACCAGCCGCAGGTTTTGCACTCGCCTGAATGGCGGAGCAGGCCGCAGCGGCCATGCGAGAGGAACAGGGAGGCCTTTTCCACAGAAAACCCGGCCCCCGGCAGCCTGTGTCCGGTTATTTCCTGTTTCTCCCCCAAAAGCTGGGAACTCATCGGGCGCGGCGCACTCCAACCTCCAGGGAACCGCTGAAAGATTGGAGGATTCAGTATGTACAACACCGTAAGCCCAACCCCTTGCGCTATGGACAACGACCACCGGGCTTTCCCTGTTGAATATGCGCAGGATCTGGCACCCGAAGTGGCCGCCCAGCTTGGCAACGGGCACTGGGTAAAGCGATTGCCCCAGCAAGGAGCCCAGCCCAGCCACCCAAACTGGATCCCGGTGATACCGCGACAGGTCAACGCCATACCCGTTGGCCGTCCCTGCTTTGAACGCCAGGTCGCGAAGGCCCCCTCGGAACAGGAGCTCAGGCTGATAAAAGATGAGCACCTGACCGGCCTGCTACAGGATCCGGATCGGGGTCTGGCCTGGTATGAAGCCCAAGTCGCCCGGCGCATGGAAGTCGAGCAGCGGAACGAAGAGTACACCCTGCCAGAATTAGCCCCGACGCTGCATAACATGCAGACGTTCATTGCTTACATTCTGCAAGGTCACCAGTTTGACGAGCCGCTGACCTCCTCCGAGAACCAGGCCCTGCAACGACTCTATTCTCAAGCGCAGGAGATGCTGGATCTGGATGTCCCCTACAAGCGCACGCTGGGCCTGACTTTTGCTTTTGGTACCCTTTACGATCTGATGGCACAGCAGCGCGTTCTGGAACCACTGGGCCGACGCCAGCCCGCCTTGAAGAAAACGCCGGGGCGCGTGCCTCCTCTGCATACATTCCTTTTTGCCTGCCGACAGGGTCACACAAAACGACAGTTGGAGTTAGACACCATAGATCCGCTCCTGTTGGTGTCCTGTCACTGGTATGGCCTCAATCCGGGGGGGCCTGATCAGGCTGCCAACTTTTTTTGTGCAGACCACTATTCTTTGAAGACGTTTCTGCCCTTCATTCTGGATAGACCCTCGGCCTTCCTCCACCCTTCGTGGGAACCGCTGGACGTCGACGATTTTTGCCGGCTGGGGCATCTGCCGGTCTACCCCATCGGCCTGATCACAGCCTATGCTGCCAATGCTGACGGTTGTATGTTCAGTCCGCTCGGGTTCATGGACCACGATGTCTTTCACATAAACTTCACGAAAGCCTTTGCCTATATCGAGGGTGAACGCCCTTTGGAAAGCCCGGGAAATCGCTGCGGCTTTCGTCAGCAGATGCTCAACAGCTTGCCGATCGCTCTGGCATCCCTGCAAACCAGACGGGCTATGGAACTGCTGGTGTTCTCTCTTCTACACGAAGAGGGCACCTGCTCTTCCATAAACATGCTGGAAGACAAGAGCTTCGTTCCCTTGATGTTCTCCCTGGCCAAGATCCGTCGGGAGCGCTGGTGTGCCTATTCCCGATCTTACCAGGGCATCACTGACGCCAAGGCAACAATGGCAGCGCTCTGGGCACATCGCCTGTATACGCACTGGAAAGCTGCAAACCTGCACATGACCCCGCAACAGTGCAATGCCCTGGCCGACCAGTTTGTGGCAGAAGATCTGCCAAAGTTGCGGTGGCATCTGGAATATATCGCACGCCACCGGGCCCCACTCTGTGACCTGTTTTTGTCCGAATCTTACGATGTCACCGAGACAGTGGGCGGTGCCCAGACGAAAAACCGCAGCTTTGCCTGCGCAACGACACTGCACCTTTACCTGGAAACGTTCTTTCACTGGCAGGAGCCGCGTGGTGGCTGCTGCGTAGATCATTCGGATGTTCTGTACTTCGACCGCCTCCACCAGGACGGCGGGCCAGAACAGATCGCACAGATCACGGGAGAAACCATAATCCACAGAACAAAATGGTGATATCCGTTTTGACCCAGTGCGCGGCAAGCCCCGTCTTTCAGGGCGGGGAGGATGTCAAATCTTGCTTCCCTCCAAAGCCTGTCACCGGCGGTGCAAAGCCTTGGCTGCCGGCTCTTTCTTTGCTTTCCAGCGGGAACTTTTCCTATGGAAAGAACTCCAACGCCCACAAAACCTACAAAGCGAAGGGAGCCCCCATGCACTGTTCTTCTAACCCTTGCCCTGCCAGCGTGAACTACAAACACCCGGCCTTTCCTGTCGTCCAGGCGCAGGACGTCTCCCCGGAACTGGCGGCCAGGCTCGATAGTAAATGCTACATAAACCAGCTGCCCGCTGCCGATTCCATGCCAGAGAATCGGAAATATGTCCCGGTTCAATCACGAAAGGTGAACGACACGCCGGTAGGCCGCCCTGCATTTGAATTCGTGGTGCCAAAGCCGCCTCACATCAACGCCCTGCAGCAGGCACTGGTAAAAGATGAGTGCCTGAAAAACGAACTACAAGATCCGGATCGGAGTCTGGCCTGGTATAAAACGGAAATACAGCGGCGCAAGGAAGCGGAGGAAAACGACAGGCCCTACACTCTGCCACAATTGAAACCTACGCTGCAGAACATGCGCGCTTTTATCGCTCACCTGCAGGGCAATCAGCATTTCTCCGCGCCGCTTGACGCCTGTGCCCGCCAGGCGCTGGCCAAAGTCGACAGCTGGGCACAGGAACTCCTGGATCTGGGGGTGCCTTACAAGCGCACCGTGATTCTGACTCTAATTTTCAGCACCTTGTACGACCTGCTGGTCCAGCAGCGCATTCTGGAACCGCTGGAGCAGCAACAGCCTGAACTGACGAAGGATCGGCTCGTCATGCCCTCTCTGGTGCGCTTCGCCTTTCTCTTGACACAGCAGCCCGATGCACAATCACAAAGCCCATCGGTCACCAGCATACAGCCGGAGACGGTGACTTCCTGTCACTGGTACGGCTTCAATCCCGAGGGTCCTGACGAAAAAGACTGTCTGTTTTCCTGGGAGACACGCCTCTATATGACTGATTTTCTGGCCGAGCTGCTGGAGAACAAAGCTGTATGGCTCTACCCCAGCTGGGAGGAACTGGATGTGGACGATTTTTGTCGCTTTGGCCATCTGCCAGTCTACCCCCTCGGTCTGATAACGACCTATGCCGCCAATGCAGACGGTGCCATGCACAGTCCACTGCGTTTCATGCAGCACGATGTTTTCCATATATTCCAGACGGGATCTGCCAGGTACATTGAAGGCGCGCAGCCTCTGGACAAGCCAGAAAGTCGCTGTGCTTTTCGCCAGTTGATAATCGACAGGTTGCCCGGAGCGCTGGCGTACTGGCAGCTGCAGGAGGCCATAGAGTTACTGGTCTTCGATCTTTTCCATGAAGAGAATACGAAACACGCCAACCTCATGCTTGAACAAAACAGCTTTATCCCGCTGATGTGTGTTCAGGCCCAGGCCCGGCGCGAGCATTGGTGCGACTATTCACGCCGCTACCAAGGGATTGCGGACGAGCAGGCTGCGATTGCCAGCCTCTGGATGCACCGGTTGTTTACACACTGGAAAACAAGCAACTTTCACCTGACTGACACCGAAATCGAGGCTTTCGCCCAGAAATTTACTGCCACCGAGCTGAAACAATTACAGTGCCACCTGACGTACATCGCACAACACCGGACCGCACTGCGTGAGTTGTTTCTGTCTGATGCCCTGGAGCGACCCATGCCAAACTGGGGTCCCCCTACAGACAACCGCCGTTTCAGATGCATAAAAGATCAGTTTCTGGACCCGGATCTGCATAATTTCTTTCAATTGAGAGAACCACACGGCGGCGGCTGTGTAGATCATTCGGATATCGTTTACTTCGACAGGCTGCACCAGGACGGTGGACCCGAGCAAATGGAACGCGCCACCGGACATTCCATAGCCGACAGAACAGCCTTGTGACTGGCTCTCCCCCCCTGGCCGGTGACCGGCAGCAACGCCCTTTCCGGTCATTCGCGCTCCCTGTTGTGCCAGTGGAACTTGCAGCCCGGGCACGCTGTCCAAGCAAGGGAAAATACCTCACACGGAGATGTAAAGATGTATGCAAATGTGGATGTATACCCTGTCGTCATGGACCACTATCACCCGGCTTTTCCTGTCCATCAGGCACAGAATGTCACCCCCGAACTGGCCACCCAACTTGACAGCGGCCACTGGGTGCGCCGCCTGCCCGCAGCCGATTCCAGAACAGACCGGCCGACCTGGGAGCTTGTCCGCCCCCGCAAAGTTAACGCCATTCCGGTGGGGCGTCCGTACTTTGAGCTCCTGACGCCCAAACCGCCCGCGACGCCGCAGCTGAACAAGGACGAGACTCTCAAAGATACCTTACAAAAGGGGCCCGAGAGCCTTGCCTGGTATGAAACAGAACTCGCCCGGCGCGCGCAAGCCGAGCAAAACCATGAAGAGTACACCTTGCCAGCCCTGCGCCCTACGCTGGAAAATATGCGCATTTTTATCGCGCATCTGCGCGCCGGTCGCCAGTTCGATGAGCCGCTGACCGATGCCGAACGCCGGGCACTGGACAGGGTGGATGAACAGGCACAGCGACTGCTGGACCTGGATCTGCCCTATCAACGCACCCTGGGCCTGACTTTGCTCTTTGGCACCCTGTACGATCTCCTGGCACAAAAACGCATTCTGCAACCTCTGGCCCAGCGCCATCCCGAGCTGACCCGCAACCGGGAACCCCACCTGCCGACCCTGGTTTTGTTCCCTTATGCCAGCCGTCGCCCGGATGACCACCCTGACGATCTGACGCTGAAACCTGTGGCAGATATAGATCCGGAACAGCTCTTCTCCTATGCCTGGAACGGGCTCTACCCAGATGGCCTTGATGAACGCTTCCACCTGTTTGCCCACGAGCGCCTCCTGACCGACACTCTGTACGAGCTAAGCGCCATGAAGTCGGTGCTGGTCTATCCCACCTGGGAACCACTGGATATCGGGGATTTTTCCAGACTGGGTCACCTGCCCGTGTATCCCATCGCCATGACCACAGACTATGCGGTCAATGCCGATGGTTTCATGCATAGCCCGCTGCGCTTCATGACACACGACATCTTTCATGCAAGTCTGGTGGAGTCCTACGATCACCTCCATGGCCCACACCCCCTGCAAAAGCCGGCGAATCGTCTCGCTTTTCGCCAGCTGATGCTCGACAGCTTGCCAGACGCCCTGGCGCCCTGGCAGCTGGATGCGCCCATGGACATGCTGGTTTTTCACCTTCTGCACGAAGAGCCCACCAGGGAGGCCATGGATACCATTGAGCACGAGAGCTTCGTGGGCTTGCTCTGGGCTCTGGCTGTGGCACGCCGGGAGCGCTGGTGTGATTACTCCCGCCCCTTCCAGGGCATTACCGACCGTCAAAGCGCGGCTGCGGCCCTCTGGATGCACCGCCTGTTTGCGCACTGGACAGCCTCGGGCTTGCACCTGACGCCAGAGCAGCTCGATGCTTTTGCCCATCAATTCATTACCACCGATTGGCCAGAGTTGCGTTGGCATCTGGACTACATCCAGCAACACCAGACTGCGCTACGTGATCTGTTTTTATCCGAGTCCCGGGAGACCACCGATTATCTGCTGCGACCCGATGGCAATTACGGACGCTTTTCCTGCAGAGAGTCACAGTATTTCCAGCGCATTGAGGATGCTTTCTTTCACTGGATGAACTCCCATGGTGGCTGTTGTGTAGACCACTCCGACGTGCTCTATTTCGACAGGTTCCACAAAAAGGGCGGGCCCACCCAAATGGAACAAACGACAGGAGCCCCCATCATCCACAGAACGCCACGATAGCTTCGCGCTGGATGAAAGCCGATCGGTGCCCAACCGGTCGCAACCTTGCTGTTGGCTCACAAGAATGAACTTCCGGGACAGCCTGCAATCAACACCGGGACTGACGCTTGGCCCAAAACACTGGAGCACAATCATGCAGTTGATCTGCACCATTGGCAGGCAGAATCCTGGTGGCATGGACATCAGCCCCCCTGCCCCCCTCGCAATAGCGGCCAGCTTGCCCAGGCGACACTGGGTAAATCGCGTGCCAGCCACCGACTCCAGCCCGGACCATCTGAAGTGGCAGGAAGTCGAACCACAGGAAATCAATGCCCTTCCCCGGGGCCGTCCGGCCTTTGAGGGCCGCATACCCAAACCGCCTTGTGGCCATCTGCTGCGACTCGAAAACGATGGCTGGCTGGGTTCTCTGCTACAGGAACCCAAGACAGGCCTTGCCTGGTATCACGCCCAGCTCAACAGGCGCGCTGCAATGAAAGCCGAGAAGAAGGAGTACACCTTGTCAGCCCTGCGTCCCACTCTGGAAAACATGCGGCTTTTCATCGCACATCTGCAAGCCGGTCGTCAGTTTTCCGAGCCCCTGACAGACGCAGAACGAGGGGCGCTGAACAAGCTGGACAAGCAGGCAGCCGCATTGCTCCAGGGCGGTGAGGTTCCCTACAGACGCACGGTTTTTCTGGCTTTCGCCTTTGGCACCCTGTACGAATTGCTGGCACAGAAGCACGTTCTCGCCCGTTTGGTGCAGCAAAACCCGGTCATGCAGGACCTGATATCCTACGAGTTCGGCCGCTGTGAAACACTGGGCAATCATCGGTCGCTCGATACGGTAGACATAGACCCGGAACGGGTTGTCGCCTGTGACTGGGGGGGATTGAATCCGGGGGGCGAAGATGAGAAAGACTACCTGTTCGACGGAGACTTCTTTGTCGGCGAGCAACTGCCCGCGCTTCTGGATAACGAAGATCTGCTGCTGTACCCCTCCTGGCAACCACTGGATCTCAAGGACCTCTGCCACCTGGGTCACCTGCCGGTCTACCCTGTCGGGCTGATCAGCACCTACGCCACCAATGCCGATGGTTTCATGCACAGCCCTTTCGCGTTCATGGTGCACGATCTGGCCCACGCGCTCCAGGGCGGAACCTTTCAGCAGTTGCACGGCTCACACCCTCTGGACAAACCGGAAAGCCGTGTGGCGTTTCGCCAGCTGATACTCAACAAGATTCCCCGCGCCCTGGCCCACCTGGAACTGGAGAAGGCACTGACTGTGCTGGTGTTTTACCTGCTGCATGAAGAACCGGTAAAGAAGGCAATCCGCGCTCTTGAGGAACGCAGCTTCACCAGATTGATGCTGGCCCAGCTACAGGCGCGCCGGGATTTCTGGACGAGTTACTCCGACGACTACCAGGGCATTACCGATGAGCAGGGTGCCATCGCAGCCCTCTGGATCCACCGGCTGTTTGCACACTGGAAGGCTGCCAGCTATCAGCTCAGCACCCAGCAGCTGGACGGCTTCGCGCAGCGGTTTCTGGAGCAGGACCGGGTGCAGTTGCTGAGCCATCTGGATTATATAGAGCAGCAGAGAGACGCACTGCGTGATCTGTTTTTTTCCCAGTCCGAGGAACTGAGCAACTTGCTTGTGAACCTGCCTTCGGATAACCGACGTTTTACCTACATGAAAGGGATTTTTCTGAGGCCACACTCTGACTGCTTCTTTCAGTTGGCAGAACCTCGCAGTGGTTGCTGCATAGACAACTGCGAGGTGGTCTATTTTGACAAGCTCCATCAAGCCGGTGGACGTGAGGAAATGGAAAGAATCACCGGCAGCCCTGTCCTGCACACAGAGCCGCTGTAGAGACTGTCTGCGCAGGAGCTTGCCGGCACGACTGTTCAAAAAGCCAGCCCGCCACAAAAACATACAGTCCCGGAGCCAACAAAGAGACGGGCCTTGTTTCCTGCGACGCTGGCTTAACAACAGGGCAACCGGGTGCAAGGTCCCTGCAACGCCGGGGACGTACCAGCCTGTTGCGTGGGACCAATTTTTCCTGGCATCAGCAGCAACATCTGCCAGACTACGCTGAGGATGAGCCAGAGTCACTGATCAGCCCGTTCGTCATGCGCTACCGCTTTTCAGACAAGCAAGGCACAAGCGAAAAACAGGCAGCATCCAGAACCGATGCTCGGGCGTGAGTAAGGGCCTGCCCTTTTGGGCCGCACAGCGAATCGAGACTGAAACCCTAAAGCCGAAAGACGACGAACGTCTGTATAGAAAAGCCGGAAAGAAGGCAGCAGGTCGACACTATGGCTTGGGTGCGGGTTTCGCTCTTCCTGCTTTATCTGAGGAATTGTCTGGTGAAGAAGCTCCCGGTCTGCAATTGCCCCGAACTGCCGCGCCGATGCATGCAGCTGGCCTCAGCCCGGATAACTCAAGACCTGAATGCAGAAATGGTGGAAAGGGAGACGGGCGATGGGAGATGGGAGATGGGAGATGGGCGATGGGAGATGGGAGATGGGAGATGGGCGATGGGCGATGGGCGATGGGCGATGGGCGATGCCAATAAAGAGCATCGGGCCATCGACTGATCGTCTGATGTCAGTGAACATTCCTGCGTGAGCACCTTTTTTCTGATGCCATCAAGGTTTATTGCCTGAAGTCCATTAGACTGTGGTACAGTTTTGCGCGCCAGTTTTACAGGGGTGAGATCCTCCAGCTTTCTGCAAATGCCGATTCCGTCACAAAGTTGCACGTCATGAAAAAAATGAAGTTCCCTTCCGTCTACACAGTGCTCATGGTCATCATTGCGGCCGTAACCCTGTTGACTCACATCGTACCCGCCGGACAGTACGAGCGCGTCATGAACACGCTTCTGGACCGGGAAACACCCGTCGCCGGAAGCTATCGACCGGTAGACCCCAATCCGCAAGGGGTCACCGACATCCTCATGGCTCCCGTTGCCGGTTTTTTTGATCCAGAAAGCAATGAAGCCGGTGCCATCGATGTCGCCCTTTTTGTTCTTTTCATCGGGGGATTCCTGGGCATTGTGGGCAAAACCGGGGCGATTGACGCAGGAATAGGACGGGTGACCCAGGCTATGCAGGGGCGCGAAAAATGGATGATTCCTCTTGTCATGGCGCTGTTTGCAGCAGGTGGAACGACCTACGGCATGGCTGAAGAAACCCTGGCTTTTCATCTGCTGCTGATTCCCGTCTTTATTACAGCAGGGTTTGATGCCCTGACCGGGGTCGCCGTTGTCCTGCTGGGGGCAGGCATAGGTGTGCTGGGTTCGGTGGTCAACCCTTTCTCCACCATTATTGCTTCCGATGCGGCGGGCATCGCCTTTACCGAGGGGCTGTGGCTGCGTGTGGTTATCCTGGTGCTGGGATTCGTACTGTGCGCCATGCATGTGATGCGTTATGCCGAGCGTGTCCGCAAAGATCCCCAGGCCTCTCTGGTGGCTGACAAAAGGGAAAGCAACCTGGAGTTTTTCCTGAAAACCGAGAAAAAGGTTGAGCAAGAGTTCACCGGACGCCACAAACTGATTCTTCTGCTCTTTGTCCTGACCTTCGGCCTGATGATCTGGGGTGTGTCCCTTGGCGGCTGGTGGATGGCCGAGATGTCGGCCCTGCTGTTGGCAGCCAGCATTCTGATCGGACTTCTCGACCGGATGCCTGAAGCGGTGCTGACGGAGACCTTTGTCTCAAGTGCCAGTGATTTTCTGGGGGTAGCCTTCGTGATTGCGCTGGCGCGCGGCATAGTGGTAGTGATGGATGCTGGCCAGATCACAGACACAGTGCTGTTCTGGGCGGAACAATCCGTGACGGGCTTGTCAGAAGCTGCCTTCATCAATGTGATGTACTGGATACAGGTGTTGCTGTCCTTTTTTATTCCTTCCTCCTCCGGTCTGGCTGTACTGACCATGCCCATTATGGCTCCGCTGGCAGACTTCGCCAGTGTCGGACGCGAACTGGTAGTGACAGCCTTTCAGTCTGCCCTGGGCCTCGTCAATCTGGTTACGCCCACCTCGGCAGTCATCATGGGCGGACTGACCATCGCCCGGGTGCCCTATAACACCTGGATCAAGTTTGTTCTGCCACTTCTGGTGCAGCTTTCCATTTTGATCATGGTACTGCTGAGCCTGGGCAGCTGGATGGCCTCTTGACCTCTGTGCCTCTTGTAACCTCTTGACCTCTTTTTTGTTTTTTTTGTTTTTGCCGCTGCCACCAGGCAGCGGTTTCTTCCTGCCCGATCAGGCCCTTGCCTGACCAGGCAGGCTTGCGCCTGGCGCCACAGTGACTCTACAATCCACCGCGCTCAGGCCATTACCCGGCCCGGCTGCGTGGCCATGATCTGGGTGAGTACAGCTGAAGATGGAGAAAACTATGGCTTGGAATGAGCCTGGTGACAACAACCAGAACCCCTGGGGGGGAAAACGAGGCGGCAATCAAGGGCCTCCCGATCTGGAGGAAGTCTTTCGTAAACTGCAAATTGCGCTGGGGCGCCTGCTGGGACTGGGAAAGGTGTCAGGCGGTCGCGACAACCGGTCCGGCAGTGGCGCACCTTCGTCTTCCCTGTGGGTAGGCATTGCGCTGCTGGCCGGTGCCATTTACATCTGGAATGCCATTTATGTCGTCGATGAACGGGAACGGGCAGTGGTGCTCCGGCTGGGCAAGTACGTGGAGACAGTAGGGCCCGGTTTGCGCATCTACTTCCCGCCTTTTGAATCCAGATACAAGCGTGCTGTCACCCAGATCAGCACCTATCGTATCAGTCAGGCCATGTTGACCGAAGATGAGAACATCGTTGAAGTGGCCATGTCTGTTCAGTACAACATCTCCAACCTGGAAAATTATGTGCTGAAAGACGCCAATCCGGAACAAAGCCTCAGAGAGGCAACACAAAGTGCCCTGCGCCATGTCGTCGGAGGCTCCAGAATGTACAAGGTGCTGACTGAAGGGCGGGAGGTGCTCGGCGAAGAGATAAAAACTCGCCTGCAAGATTACCTCAATGTCTATGGCTCTGGACTCAATGTCGTGAAGGTCAACATAGAAAGTTCCCAGCCCCCACGCCAGGTACTGGCAGCCTTCGATGATGTCATCCGGGCGCGGGAAGAAGAGCAACAGGAAAAAAACAAGGCGGAAGCCTACGCCAACCAGGTTGTCCCGGAAGCCCGGGGTGATGCCAAGCGCGTTCTTGAGGAAGCCCAGGCCTACCGTCAGGAGTCTATTGCCAAGGCAAATGGCGATGCCTCCCGTTTCGACCAGCTTCTGACTGAGTACCAGAAGGCTCCCGCCATCACCCGCGAGCGCCTGTATCTTGAAACCATGCAGGAAATTCTCGGTTCTACCAGCAAAGTGCTGGTGGATATAAAGGGAAGCAATAATCTGATGTATCTCCCCCTGGACAAGCTGATGGAGTCCTCCGCGACAGCAGGCAAGACATCAACGGGAGAACAGACAGACAAATCGGCGGGCGCAGCCCCGCTGAGCCGGGAAGAGTTAAGCTCACTGACCGATCAGGTGACGTCAGAAATCAACAAGCGTGTCAGCAGAATCCGCAAGGACAGGAGTGCCCCATGAGTAATCGGTTCTTTCTGTTCAGTTCCCTTGCGTTTGTGGTGCTGCTGCTGCTGTCGTCCAGCCTGTATATAGTCACCGAGCGTGAACGGGCTGTAGAACTTCGTTTCGGCCAGATTTCTGATGCTGATGTTCAGCCAGGATTACACTTTCATATCCCCGGCATCGACAAAGTGAAAATCTTTGACGGTCGCCTGCAGGCACTGGATGTACCCCAGGCACGCTTCCTGACCCTGGAGCAGAAGGCGGTGGTTGTAGATGCCTACATCAAGTGGCAAATACAGGATGTGCAGAAGTTCTACAAGGCGACAAGCGGCGATCTTTTTCGGGTCAAGCAGCTGATGACGCAAAGGGTCGACTCCAGACTGCGTAACAGCTTCGGCAGCCTGACCCTCAGTGAGGTCGTCTCCGGCCGTCGTGAAGAGATGATGAAAAAAATCACGTCCAACCTCAACGCCGTGGCTCTCAACGAGCTGGGTGTCTCTGTGAGGGATGTCCGGGTCAAAAAGATCGATCTGCCCGAGGACGTGAGTGACTCTGTGTTCCAGCGTATGGCATCGGAGCGTGAAAAGGAGGCCCGGGAATACCGTTCCAAGGGTAAGGAAGCCGGCAAGGCTATCAGAGCCAATGCCGACCGTGAGCGTCGTTATATTCTGGCTGAGGCCAACCGCCAGGCTGAAATACTCAAAGGTAAAGGAGACGCCGGCGCGGCGGCTATTTACGCCGAGGCCTATGGCAAGGATACGGAGTTCTACTCTTTCTACCGCAGCCTTCAGGCTTACCGGAAAAGTTTCCGCACCCGTTCTGATGTGCTTCTCCTGAAACCTGACAGCGAGTTCTTCAAGTTCCTGAAGAAACCTGCTCCGTCAGCACCATGACGGCATGCTGATTACAACGCAAGGGCCGCCCTGCGGCCCTGGCAAGGAATGCACTGTGCAGCTACATCTGACGCGACCCGATGACTTCCACCTGCATCTGCGAGACGGGGAAGCATTGGGTACAACGGTTCCTGCCACGGCGCGGACTTTTTCCCGCGCCGTGGTCATGCCCAACCTCGTGCCACCGATAACCACCGCAGACCAGGCAAAGGCTTACAAGGAGCGCATTCTGGCCCAGCGCCCGCCAGGCTCCTCTTTCCAGCCACTGATGACCCTGTATCTCACCGACGCCACCTGCCCCGACACCATCCGGGCGGCGCAAGCTGCAGGTGATGTATACGCTGTCAAACTCTACCCGGCCGGCGCAACCACGCATTCGGCGGCAGGCGTCACCGCCATGGAAAAGGTTTTCCCCGCCCTGGAGGCCATGATAGACGTCGGCTTGCCGCTGCTGGTGCACGGTGAGGTCACGGATGCGACTGTGGATATATTCGATCGGGAACAGCTGTTTATCGAGCACGAACTCTGGCCGCTGATCAAGCGCTACCCAGAGCTGAGAGTGGTGATGGAGCACATCACCACGCGTCAGGCAGTGGAGTTTGTACGCGAGGCAGGAGACGCTGTTGCCGCCACTGTGACGCCGCAACACCTGCTGTACAACCGCAACCACCTTCTCGCAGGAGGCCTGCGTCCGCACTTGTACTGTTTGCCGGTACTCAAGTGTGAACGTCATCGCCAGGCTCTGGTAGAGGCCGCCACCAGCGGCGAGCCTTGTTTTTTCCTGGGCACAGACTCCGCACCCCACGGCCGCCAGTTCAAGGAGGCGGCTTGCGGTTGCGCTGGCTGTTACTCGGCCTTTGGTGCCCTTGAGCTGTACGCCGAGGTCTTTGAACAAGCCGGGGCCCTCGAACGTCTGGAAGCCTTTGCCAGCCATTTTGGTGCAGATTTTTATCAGTTGCCAAGAAATACAGAGACCATTCGCCTTGAAAAAAAACCACAGCCCGTCCCCGCCGCTTTCCCGTTTGGAAAGGAACAGGTGGTTCCGCTGCGTGGCGGGGAATTTTTGCAATGGACGCTGCTATGAGTGGTAGTCCTGACGTCTTGATGTCCAACCGTTTTCGCAAGTTTCTCCCGGTGGTTGTGGATGTGGAGACCGGCGGCTTCGATGCGCGCACTGACGCCGTACTCGAGGTAGCCGCTGTCACCATAGGCATGGACGACGAAGGATTTGTATTCCCGGAGCACCGTGAATCCAGCCATGTGGTGCCGTTCGAAGGTGCCAACCTGGAACAGGCCGCCCTGGATTTCATCGGCGTTGATCCTTTTCACGCACTCCGTGTTGCTTCCCCCGAAGCCCAGGTTCTGGACTCTCTTTTTCGCACCCTCCGTCGGACGGTAAAGGCCTACGGCTGCACCCGGGCCGTACTGGTAGGCCATAACGCCGCTTTTGATCTGGCTTTCATCAATGCTGCTGTGGCACGTTGTGGGATCAAACGTAATCCGTTCCACCCCTTTTCCTGTTTTGATACCGCGACTCTGGGCGGCCTGGCCTATGGTCAGACCGTACTGGCCAGAGCCTGCGAGGCCGCCGGCATTGACTTCGATCAAAACCAGGCTCACTCGGCCCGCTATGATGCCAACTGCACGGCTGAATTGTTCTGCAGCATTATCAACCGCTGGAAAGAACTGGGCGGCTGGCTTGATTAACAACAAAATAAAATTCCAGGGAGGACGCCAGCTATGAATGCTGTTGTTCTGGCCGTATTGGTCATGCTCGCTCTCAACATGCTGCGCGTCAACGTGGTGCTGGCACTGGTGGTGGGCGCCCTGGCGGGAGGCTCGGTGACACATCTGGGCTTTTCCGCCAGCCTGGCGTCTTTCTCACAGGGGGTGGGCGCGGGGGCAAACATTGCACTCGGCTACGCTCTCCTCGGTGCTTTTGCCATGGGGCTGTCCAGCTCGGGCGTTCCGGCCTGGCTGGTGGGCAAGATAAAAAAGCAACTGCTACGCTCGCCTCACAAGAGCGGACAAAACCGTTTTTTGTTGCTGCTCGTGATAGTGCTGATCGCGGTAGCGTCCGAGAATCTGGTGCCGATACACATTGCTTTCATCCCCCTGCTCATTCCCCCGCTGCTGGGTGTGTTCGCTGACCTTCGCATAGATCGGCGCCTGGTCGCCTGCTGCCTGACCTTTGGTCTGACAGCCAGTTATATGCTGCTGCCGGCAGGCTTCGGACACGTGTTTCTCATAGAGGTTCTGGCCCGTAATCTACAGGAAAACGGTCTGACGATAGATCCTGCCAGCATGCCCCTGGCCATGGCCATTCCGGTAGGAGGCATGTTGCTGGGCCTGCTGGTGGCTTCCAGAAGTTACCGCACAACCCAGGCGCCAGAGATGACAGCCGTCCCGGCCCCGACGCCCGAGGAACCCGCGTTGCCGCTGTCCAAAGCCCTGGGTGCCGCTCTGGCAACTGTCCTTACAGTCGTGTGCCAGATAAAAACCGGATCCATCGTCATCGGGGCCCTGGCAGGCTGTCTGACACTGCCTCTGACCGGCGTTCTCCGGCTGAGGGATTCCAACGAGGTTTTTATCCGGGGCATGAAAACCATGGCCTGGTTCTGTTTTGTGATGATCGCTGCGGCGGGATTCGCCCAGGTCATACGTGATACCGGCGCTGTGGCTGATCTGGTAGCTTCCAGCCAGGGCATGCTGGCGCATCATCCATTCGTGACCATTCTTCTCATGCTGCTGACAGGTCTTCTGATTACTATGGGGGTGGGGTCATCTTTCGCCACGGTGCCGGTGCTGGCCACTTTGTACGTACCCATCGGGATGGAGATGGGCCTGTCTTCCCTGGCCATCGCAGCCCTGGTAGGCACGGCTGGCGCACTGGGCGATGCCGGTTCGCCAGCCTCGGACTCGACACTGGGCCCTACAGCAGGTTTGAACGCCGATGGTCGTCATGACCATATACGCGGCAGCGTACTACCGACTTTCCTGCACTTCAACGTGCCACTGATCCTGTTTGGCTGGCTGGCAGTTATACTGCTGTAGACGTGCATTCAAGGCCTGGAGCTGCCCGGCCTCTGTCACAGGGTATTGACAGAGAGCTCCAACAAACACAAAGGCTCTCCGCATTCAGGCCGTCATTCAGTAATGGGGTGGCGGCTCGTCGGCCTCGCCAACAGAAGAACTCATGAGCATCTGGAGCTGCTTTCGCATCAGGTCCACTTGCTGAACCAGTGTCGTAATCTCCTGCTGCTGACGTGTTATCACCTCGTTCATCTTGTTCAGACTGTCGTCCTGGTGGCTGACCCAGCACTGCAAGCGGACCAGCTCGTCTTCTACGACCATGCCAGAATTTCTCCTTGTGTAAGCGATGGAAAGTGTAAGCGATGGAAAGTGTAAGCGATGGAAAGTGTAAGCGGTGGAAAGTGTAAGCTGTGCAAAATGTAAGCTGTGCAAAATGTAAGCTATGCAAAATGCAAGCTGTGGACAGTGTAAGCTGTGGATACAAGGCCCCCGCAGCCTGCTCATATGCGCGGCTTGCGACCCTGGTTCGGTGAAAGATATCCTGTGTCGGCGACGCCGGTACCACAACCACTCAGCCACTATGCCCGACACCCGGCCACAAGTTACGCTTTTCCAGCAATTCCGGCAAGTGATAGAACAGGCCAGCAAGGTGTTAACGCCAGGAAACAAGCACCGCCCAGGGCAGGCCTTGACTGGCGCTTGCCCGTCACAAGCTTTTCCTGAGAGTCTGCTGCGCATCGCGTCCCTTTTCTCTGGTCTCTTTTTCTGTCGTCCGATCCATGAGGGCTTCCTTCAGCCAGCTGCGATGGACGACTTCTCTCGTGTACTCACTGGCTTCAGGCTATAGCCTGCCATGTGTTCACACCATGGTCAGCCAAACAGGAATGCGCAAACCTGCGTTTCAAACAGGTTTGTTAACGTCGCACAAAGGGACATATGACTCCGGGTCAGGACTCTTGCCCCGGGATTAGCCCGACCCGGAAAATGGCACGTCCTTGTTGTTGTTAACAGTTGTTTGCCTTTCTGCCTTCCTGAAGCGCAGGTTGCCTGGTGTTAACGCCTGGCGGCATGTGTCGACTTTCGCTCTCACAAGCAATCGCTGCACGCCTCCCCTCGACACTATTGCCTTCCCTCTCCCTGCCCGTTCCTGTCTTGGCTGGTGGCTGCCCCCTGCCTTCAGTCAGCAGACAGTAGATCCTGAGCTGCACCGACGGTGCTGCCACAAGTGTTAACAACAAGGGAACAGGAACACCGCCAGACGCAAGATTCGCGTCAGATCACTGATATGACGGAAAGAGTTCGGGTAGCAGGTTGTTATGGTCTATATAAACTGCGGGGAAAACGTAGACAGCAAGTGTCGCAAACTGTGAGGCAGAAGCAGCTCGTGCAGAGAACAGAACCCAGCCGACGTCTCCCTGCCATCCGGGCGGGCGCACCGGCTGTATTGGTCAGTGCTGATAGCAGAAGCCTTGAGGGACGGTGGTCACTTTGCATTGTCTCTCTTTCTGGATAGAGGGCGTTGAACGTGTACAAGCTTCGTAGTGCAGCACTGTATGTCTTTTGTTTTTTTCTGAGCTCTTGCTCCACGTGGTTTTTCCTGGATGAGCCAGCCTTTAATTACATGTGGAAACAGGATGTCTATAACGTGCTGTTTGAATTTGTGCAGGATATTAACGATGTCAAGTACGAGGTACTGAGAAAGCCCAAGACCCTGCGTCGGTCACCAGACCGATGGGCCTGTGTCAAAGTGAACAGCAAGCTGGAAGAGGAAACAGGCTGCTACGCAATTAACGTAGACAACTATTCAGTGACGCCTGTTTTTTCTTGTACTGCGGACTATATGGCTTCTGCAAACAAAAGGAAGTTCCATGGAATAATAACAGACAAGGGAGGGGCCAGCAGCTTTCAGATGAAGGGATACTTGTCTGACGAATCCAGAGATAAAAGCTACAAGCTGCGTATTGTTGAAGCTTTGTTTCCATTGGATAGCTACGACCTGACACCCAACGCACAAAAAAAACTTCTGAACCTATCGGGGTCACTCAATTTTTCTGATGTAAAAAAAGTCACTGTGTTTGGCGTTGCTGACTCTTCAGGAAACTATCAGAGAAACAAACTGTTATCGAACAAGCGCGCCAATGCAGTTGTCGACTTCCTTCGAGAAAACGGGTTCAACAATATCAACATTGAAAAACGCTACTCTGTAGAACAAGGACTCTCCGCAGCAGAGCAGAGAGCACGGCAACGTCGTTATACCATTCGTGTTGAACTGAATTAACAAATGAGCAACATCAAATTTGAAATTCTTGTCAGAGAATACCTGAATGCAACAGGGTTCAAAACGGTGAACATGCAACCCGGGAAGGCTGTTCAGCTTACATTCGGAGACACATCCATCTACATTGAAAATGGAAAATCCATAGGGCACCCTGGCGACATTCTTCTACTATGGGAAATTGACTCAACGACAAATCCCAATTTTCTGTTGTCCATAAATTCCCGCTACCATGTGACAGGATATGGGTACTTCGGCAAGGTAGAGCCGGATGGAAAAATATTCTACTTCTTCCATAGCCCCATACCGGAGAACGTAGCCCAGATGGGAAGGCAGCTTGCGCAATTTGTCGGTTATGTATCCCTGATAAAAAAGGAACTTGTGTCACATGCTGCTTCTTGAAATTTACTCCGGCAAACTCATGAAAACAGTGGTACCTCTTGAGAATCCCGTTATTTTTTCTGGTGCAACCAAATCTTCTGGCACAGAAGAGGCCATCCTTGTTCCTGATTATCTCGATGCCTCATCATCTATCAAAATCCATGAAGAAAATGGCCATGCTTTTTTTGAAACAGCAGCAAGAGGGAAGAGGAAAAAACATAAAATGAAACACAATGTCATATATCGAGTGCAGGACCTTTTGTTTTTTGCATACGGAGCAGGAAACAGGAATCCAAAAGACCTGCTATTGAAAGCAAAACGCCACTTGCCGATCCTTTCCCTGATTTTGTTGATCAATGTGGCAGCCTCTTCCATGCTGATTGCCCACGGAATAAAGTCAAACGAAAAACTAGTGAGAGAGTTTTTGCTCAGTCTTCCTCTTGCTTATATAAAAAACGGCCTTGTCTATATCAACAGTGATCATAACACCACCGCTCCTATACCTTGGGGATTGCGTAATCAGGTTGTTCGTGTTGCAAAAGCAGATGCTATAGTGCTCCCCTCCCTCTTCCTTGACTTGAAACAAGCTGATGGAAAAAAACCTGTTTCGGCAAGCTTGACGGAAATAAAAAACCATGCCGTTCTTCAAGTGAAGACATATGAAAAAATGTTCGCTATAGCTAAACTTCTTAACCGAAAAAAAATAGCCTTCAGCGTTTCTGAAGGCGTCTTTTTTGTTTCAAATCCAGAAAAGATGAAAGGCATCTTGCATACAAACTCAATAGAGTATGACAAATCCCTTTTCAAGAAAAAACACTCTTCTCTCAACTTGATTGACAAAGACGATTTCCTTTATGACATTCATATTTCCAGTAGCTCAGTTCCCTTTCTTGTCAGAAACAATACCAGATATTGGAAAGGAAGCTCTGTTCCTGAGTATGGCAAGATTATTGAGTTCGACGAAGATGCCATCATTTTCCTTGATGAACACGATGAACGCTTTGTCTACCTGTTGCGCGAAGCGGCACTGGAGTCTTTTCAAAAATAATGCCTGGAACTGTCAAAACCCGTTGGTCTTCGCTCTTTCGTACCAGTTGCAACCTACTGATTTTCATGTTTTTCAGCCAGCTCTCATCTTTCTTTCCAGTTTTTTTATCTCCCTGTCAATGAGCCACACCAAGGGTTCACAAGACTCACTGTATTGGTAAGGAAAATTTTTTCCTCGTCCCCGACCATTCGTCCAGCTGAGTGTACGCTTTGCGGTCCGCACTAACGCAAATTCTGGCAGCAACCGGAAAACAGAAAAGCATTCAGGAAAAGGCGCCCCCATCCTCTGTCGTCAATTTTCAGCCAACTTCATCCAGCCGGCGCGCTTTCTGTCGGGTTCCATCCACATCCTTTGCAGCCCGCAACCGCTGCATAGCCTGCCATACGCGTGGTGCCGTCATAGGAGAAAACAGGGCCGGTTGCACGCCGGGTACAGGAAGAGAAGCGGGACAATCGGCCAGGCTCAAGTGGGCCTGACTGCGCCCATAGGCACCCACAAGCACCGGACTGGTAGGGCCATAAAGAGACACACAAGGTACATCCAGGGCTGCCGCCAGATGCCCCAGTCCTGTGTCTACCGCCACCACCTGCTCTGCCCCGGCAATAACAGAAGCCACGCCTTGAAGATTGAGTTTCGGTAACACACAAATCCGGGAGCTGATGCGTGCTATGCGCTCCGCTCGCGCCCTTTCCTCCGGCAACGCCCAAGGCAGACACACACGGTATCCAGCGTCGACCGCCAGTCGGGCCAAAGTACACCAATAACCCTCGGGCCAGTGCTTTTTCGCTGCGGTTGTACTGTGAACGAAGACGATGTAGGGAGCCTCAGGCACTGGAGCGTTTGCGCCTTGCAGTATTTCAGAGCGAATACCGAACTGCCCCCGTCCAGGCGGAAGCGCGTAGCCCAGTGCCTGGGCAAATAGTTGCCGAATGCGCTCCACCGCATGCTGCCCCTTGCTCACCGCCACCCGATGCCTGTAAAAATGGGCTGCCAGCGATTCCCGCGCTGAGTGACGATCCAGCCCATAAACAGGCACCCCTATCCCCAGTGTCAGCAAGGCACTTTTCAGCAGTGCCTGGGCATCAATAACAAGATCCCACTGACCTTCTTTCAACAGGCTGCGGAAGCGACTCCATTCGCCCGTGCGCCAGCAGCGTAATGGGTGACGCCGCCAGCGACGCACCGCCACGGGAATCACGCGATCAACCGCCGGATGCCAGCCTGGAATCTCGACCAGACTTTCCTCAACAACCCAGTCAAAGACAGTACCAGGCATAGCCGCTGCCGCATCTGTCACGGCAGGCAGGGTATGAATGACATCCCCCAACGAACTGGTCTTGATGATCAACACACGACGACAGCAGTGCGACATCTCTTGTATCCTTCTCTTCTTATTGAGGCTGACCGGCATCTTGAGGCTGACCGGCATCTTGAGGCTGACCGACATCAGACGCCCGCCCAGCAAGTCCATCCAGCGCCTGGATAACCCGATCCGGCTTCAGATTCCACATACAGCGACCGTGTCCCAGTGGGCAGATCTTCTGCCCGCACGGACTGCACTCCAGAGGCAGGCGCAAAATACGACATTGGGATGTCAATGGCGGCGCGAACTGCGGAGACGTCGGGCCATAAAGGGCAACAAGAGGGCGTGCCAGCGCGGCAGCTATATGCATGAGGCCGGAATCATTGGCAACGACAGCGTCAGCACAGGACAACAGGTCCACAACATCTTCCAGCCGGGTGCGTCCCACCAGAACACTGACATTCTTGCGGGCCACTGGCGCCAGGCCGGTCACCAGCTCCTGGGCCAGCCCTTCCTCTCCTTTCGCCCCAAAAACCCAGACCTGCCACCCCCGGGCAACAAGGTGAGATGCCACCGCTCCATAATGCACCGCCGGCCAACGCTTGGCCGGCCCGCCTGCCGCACCTGGGCACAGTGCCAGCACCGGGCCAGAATCCTTCAGTTTCAAAGCAGTCCGCAGCCTCGCCACCCCCTCGGCATCCACTGTGAGGCTGGGGCTGGGCAACCTGGCCGGCAAGGACTCGCCCTCCGGATACGCCAGAGCGCCATAGCGCTGGCTCATCGAAATATGGCTCTGCTTGTGCAGTCGCCGCAAATCATTGAGAAGCCCATAGCGTATCTCGCCTCGCCAGCCTGTTCTTACCGGGATTTGGGCCCAGAAAGGAATCAGAGCCGATTTGAGTGTGTTCGGAAGAACAATCGCACGGTCGTAGGACTCGGCGCGCAGTGTCACAGCAAAACGGTAGCGCGCCGCCAGCTTTACCTCACCGCGTCCAAAAGGCATGGGAATCAGCCGATCGACCTGTGCCATACGGGAAGCCAGCGGAGCACACCAGCCTGGCGCCAGCAGATCAATCTCTGCCTCCGGGTCTTGCTGGCGCAGGCTGATCAGAAGCACCTGGGCCATCACCATATCTCCTACCCAGGAGGGGGCTACCACCAAATATTTCACTTCTGACCTTGTTCCTTTTCCCTTTCTGGCAATGCAAGGCGCTGGCTGGAAAGCCGCGCTGCTCGTTTGCAAACCGCTCCTGACAACAGACCGCTGTTCGTTGCGCAGCCCGCTCGTTACCGCCCGTCCCTGACGATCTCCAGGCCCACAGCTTGAGGTGTGTCAAGATACACCAGGGGGACGCCAGCAAGAAGAAAACAGCAGGCACGATCAACCGGAACAAGGGCTCCTTGCTGCAAGAAAGACAACGCCTGATCAATGTCAGGGAGCTCTGCACTGCGATTGCACTATCTTATCTCTCTATGACTACGGCAACCTGTTATGGCCGTGGCAGCCGAGGCTGCTGGCTTCTGCTTCCCCGTGCACGGCCGCCCCCCCCGGAGAAACTGCCCCTCCTGCACAGGCCCCAGAAAAGCTATTGTGCAACACCCGTTCACAACCTGGGCGGCTCAAGCTGGATCCGTCAACCACTCTGGCCTTTGCTGCCTTTTACCAGACACCTGATCGAAGTACAGTGTCTGCAATCTTGATGTCACAGGTCCTCGACTTCCGTCTCCTATCACCCGCCCATCATATTCACGGACAGGCAAAATCTCGGCGGCTGTGCCGGTCATAAACGCTTCGCTGGCAATATAGACCTCATCACGAGTGATTCGCTTTTCCCGGACCTCCCAGCCCTGTTCACGCGCCAGTTGCATAATGGTATCCCGAGTAATTCCTTCCAGACAGGAAGTACCGCCTGGAGTACAGAGCACACCATCGGGCTTCACAATAAAAATGTTCATGGCGCTGCCTTCCGCAACATACCCCTCGTTGTCCAGCATCACCGCCTCGTCACAGCCGCAAGAAACCGCTTCCTGAAGAGCCAGCATGGAATTGACGTAGTTGCCATTGGACTTGGCTTTGCACAAGGTAATGTTGACGTGATGACGCGTATAGGACGAAGTGCGTACTTTTATGCCCTCCTTCAGTGTCTGGGGAGACACATAGGAAGGCCATTCCCAGGCCGCAACTATACAGTGTGTACCAAGGCCCTGAGCCTTGAGGCCCATGCCTTCTGATCCATAAAAGCACATAGGACGCAGATAGGCCTGAGAAAGATTGTTTTCCCTGACCACCGTGCGTTGCGCCTCCATCAGCTCTTCTCTGGAAAAAGGGATGTTCATGCCGAGGATATGCGCACTACGCAGCAAGCGGTCGGTGTGATCCTGCAGACGAAATATACGAACTCCATCTTGTGTTTCATAGGCGCGGACACCTTCAAAAACGCCCAGACCATAGTGCAAAGTGTGCGTCAGGACGTGAACCTTGGCTTCGCGCCAGGGTACCAGCTGACCATCAAACCAGATAACACCGTCACGGTCAGAAAAAGACATCTTGTCTCCTCTTTGTATTTGTAATTGTATTTGTATGCGTTGTATGCGTCGTATGGGCAGAGCATTTATATGTGCATAGCTTTATAAAAAATAGAGGCGAATATACCTTGAAAAGAGTATGCGTGCGACCCGCTGGCAACCAACAATCATAGTTTCAGTGCCGGCACCTGGTCAGACAATGTTGCCGGTGGTATACAGCCCGCACAGCCTGTGTATAATTTGGTCGGTTTACCCACAGCCCAGTCAATCGCCTCCCCCTTGTTATTTTTGAGATACATGCTTCCCCGTTCTCCTGTAGACGACCGGTGTTCACAGAGCCAGGTCACCGGAACCGCCAAAGCGAGAGCACTGCCTTGTCAAGGGGATCGCCATGAGACATCAAGCACAGGGGAAAATGCAGGAAAAACCGTATGACTCTCAAGAAAATGCTGGCCACTGCTGCAATGGCAATGGCAGCCTGTAGCCACCAGGCGCTGGGGGACTCGGATCTGCTCCAGGTCTACAATATGGCCAGGGACAGTGATGCACAGCTGCTAGCGGCCCAGGCTGCATTCAAAGCCTCAGCAGAGGCCGTTCCTCAAAGCCGATCCGGCCTGCTGCCACGCATCGAGGCCTCCGCATCCTATAGCGCCAACAGCCAGTCACCGCTGGCGTCCAACCCCGGACATGCCGGCGAGAGGGACTGGCGCCAACGCGGCTGGGGGCTCACCCTTTCGCAATCGCTGTTTGACCTGTCCGCCTGGCTTGAGCTCTCTGGTGCCAGCAGCATGACCGAACAGGCAAGGCTGCGGCTGGTCGCGGAACAGCAACAACTTATTCTCAGGTCGGCTGTCGTTTACTTTGATGTACTGCGAGCCCGGGATAACTTGTCAGTCACCGAGGCCCAGCAAAAAACGGCAGAGCGTGAGCTCAAGCGGGCACGCCAGCGCTTCGAGGCTGGGCTTGTCGCTGAGACAGATGTGCATGACGCCCGAGCCAGCTATCACTCAGCGCAAGTGGCGCGCCTGCAGGCCAAAAACCAGCTGACAGTTGCCCAGGAAGCTGTGCGCCTCCTGACGGGACGGTCTCCAGGACGGCTCATCGGTCTGGACAAATCCATGCCTGTCAAGGTGTCCTCCCCCCTGGATGCAGACAAGTGGGCCCAGCATGCCTTGACACATAATCTGGAACTCCAGGCAGCCGGCAAAGACGTGGAGGCTGCCCGCACCACCGTCAAGGCTTCCTATGCCAAACACGCGCCGGTCCTCACGGCGTCGGCCGCCTATAACCGTAGCAGCGAATCGCCGGCGTCAGAGGCAAATCTCTCCGGAACCACCTATTCACTGCAGTTGAGTCTACCGCTTTTCAGCGGAGGAGGGACTCAGTCCAGGGTCAGGGAAGCGGGATACAGACTGAAGGAAAGCGAAGCCAATCTTGACCACCAGCGACGTGAGGTCGGCACCAACGCCCGCACTCTTTTCCACACAGTTGAAACCGATATTCAACGTATAGCGGCACGCTGCCAGGGTATAGTTTCCGCGCACAGTGCCCTGCGCGCCACCCAGGGCGGCTATGACATAGGAACCCGTAATGTACTGGACTTGCTGGATGCGCAGCAGCGTCTCTACAGCGCACAGCGGGATTATTTGAATGCGCGCTACGACTTCATCATCAATGTTCTGCAACTCAAAAGGGTCAGTGGCAGCCTGAGCCCCAATGATTTGAAAGAACTCAATGTCTGGATAAAAGGCAATAGCGGGAGCGATTTTCCGCCCGCCTGCCAATAACAGCGGGGCCACACCTGTCCGCTCGCACTCGGGCTTGCGGTGCGGCTTGCTCAAGATTGCCGGCAGGATGGGAGCAGAGAGCAGCCGCACTGCGACAGCACACCCCCTGTCGCTTGCTACCCTGCCGGAAGGTCAAGTGGGGAGCTGCATCAGCCCCCTTTCCGGATACGTCTCTGGCTGTGGCTTATCCAATAGACAACGCGTCTTATAGCGATGTTGCGCGGCATGGTACCGCTACTGTATCTGTCTGTTTCATGGCCCCATAGGGTCATCTGATCCCGGACATTTTCCTCTCAAGTTCTGGGAACCTTTTCAAGCCTGTGTAGCCAGAGAGTTGAAGGTAAAACGCAAAACATGTGAAAACACAAATGATTGTCCATTCCCCGCCGTGCAAAATGAATCAAGGTAGTTGTCACCTCTCTCCATGACGGATTCTCAGGACTGAGAGCTGATTGAAAAAGGCTGCAATGACTCGTTATCCAGACGAAGTAAAAACGCGGCCATTCGGAAGGAGATGCCAGCTGGCGGTGCTCCTGTGTCGCCCCCCATCAGGAAAGCGGAATGAATTCAATTCATAAGTACATAACCCATGACTTTTCTTGCATCTATGCCTGCTAACTCTTTGAATGCCTCGTAAGGAGTCTTGTAGTCAGGGCATCTCCTTGGCCTGTTGTTCAGCTTGTTAGTCGCAATGATGACCTCTTGCTCTGAAACCTTATCAAGCTCATCGCCTTGGGAAAATATTTCCTGAGCAGGCCATTGGCGTTCTCATTCTGGCCTCTCTCCCATGAGTGACAGGAGCTAGCGAACTAACTGTCACAGCCTAATTTTTTTGCTACTGCTTCATGCTCAACAATTCTTTACCGTTGTCGTAAGTTATGGTTTTGGCAAACTTCTTCAAAGGCTTGAGGGAACTGACCATCGCCTGTTTAACTGCTTTCGCCTTCTTCCCTGGCAGCGGCACAGCAGCACGTAGCCTGGTCTGACGTTCATCCATTGTGACAATAGCCCCCTCATGGTTTTTGCCGATTATCGTATCTGCTTCTCAGCCTCCTATCGTGCTCTTTCGTTGGCAACTACCAGGCGTTGCTCTATGCCAAAACGGTTGGAAATACCCGTTCGGTTATGGGCAGAACCCTATCGTTTACGGAACGTTTTTCTTGGTGGCGCAAGTGGTTATAGAGCGTTCCGCCAGTTCTTTTGTCTTCCAGTATGAACTGGTACACAGTCTCGTGATGTGGCTTTGTGATGCCTTCATGTTCAAGCCTTCCGGCAACCTGCTCGGGGCTCCAGTCATCCCTGATATCACCTTAGATCCGTCGTTTAATGTTATCAGTGAGCTTAATCGACCTGGTTTTTCCTTGGTGACGCTCTTCCGCTTTACCGTGTGCTTGCTGATAACGCGCTGACCGGCTGGCTGTCGCAGAAAGCACGGGTCCTGGCCAACTGGTTACCGAACTGGGCTGGTGGCGGCGGTGGTGCGCCGGGCCCGGGCGCACCGCGTGCGACAGGGGCTCCGGTAAGCAGGGAGCAGCGCCCAGCGGCGGTGCTCACCCGGACAAGGACTGAGGTGGGGGGAGAGTTGCGGATAGTGGTGGATGCGCAAGGGCGGTCGAAGGTTGCACAGATGCGCCGTCAGGGGCCAGTTGATTTTGCGCTGGAGTCCGGGGTTTTGGGGGCGGCGTCATGATTCTTTCTGACTGGAACACCAGCGCCTCTCTCATCGATTTTGTATTTTGAGCAGACGAAATTGTGACCCGAGCCGTAGTACCAGTCCGAACAGGAGTCAAACCTTTTTTCAGGATAGAAGTCGGCCGTCACATTGAAACCGCGAAAGCCAAAACCAATGTAGCGCAGCCCTATTCGATTGAATTGATAGAGAAGCTCTTCGCGTCGCTCCGGGCTGAGACTGGACGGTTTTACTCGCCAGTGCAACTCCATTTTTCCAAACAGTCCCTCAGGACGACACTCCAGCGCACTGCTCAATTTGTTGATATGTCGACACTCATGGGCAAAGACCATCCATGCAGGTCCATTTTTCGGCGGTGGCGGCGGCTTTGGAATTCGGCGCGCATCGGCCTGAGTTGGACAGGACAAAACGACAAGAAGGGTAAGCAAGGCTGCTCCGATTCTTCTCTTCATGAAATGGTGAACCAGTGTCTTAAAAAAAGGGAGCGGAGTCTAACACATGAGCTGGCATGATCGCATCAATGCCGAGCTGGCAGGTTCCTACAGGGGGGTGCCCTTCCATGTGGAGCAATCCACAACGATCGGGGGGCGTCGCTGGCTGCTGCATGAGTACCCTCGTCGCGATCGCCCCTACAGCGAAGACATGGGACGCAAGGCTCGCAACTGGCAGCTGACACTGTTTGTGGCCGGTGAGGATTATGACCGCAAACGTGATGCCTTGATTGAAGCACTGGACGCACCGGGAGCCGCCACATTGGTGCACCCGTATCTGGGGCGATTTGCGGCCGTTGCCAGCGAGGTGAGCTGGGTCGAAAGCAGCCGTGATGGTGGAGTCTGTACGTTTACAGTCACCTTCGCCGAGGCGGGCGAACAGGCCTACCCGGTCACGACAGTGGACAGTCAGCGCGAAGTGGAAAAAAGCGCAGATCAGGCACAAGAGCAGAGCACGCACGACTTTGGCAAAAATTGGAACATGGACGGCTTGTCTGGCTGGTCACTTGCCGATCTGGAAGCCGATCTCAACGACATGCTCAATGGCATTGACGATGTGATCAATGGTATTGCCGACGATATCGCTGCCCAGTTTCGTGCTCCCGGAAACATGGCAGGTTCCATGATGGGTGCGTTCAATCGCTTTGGTGATGCCGTGATGCGGCCGGGTAACGCGCTGGATATGTACAGCGGCAAGCCTTGGCCCAGTGCGGATGCAGACACGGGTGGACGTATACAAATGGCGATAGGGACACCAACCCGTGCTGTACGACTGTTACGCCAGATGGTGGCCCGTGCAGACAGTATCCAGCTACCGGAACCCACAACGCCAGAGTTGCAACAGCGCGTTGTATGCACGGTAGCCGCCCAGCAATTGCACGGTCGCGCCGCTACGATTACTGCGGCCCGACTGGTAGCAGACAGTGACTGGATGAGTAGCAACGAAGCCCTGGCAGCAAGTCAGGACGTGCTGGGTATGGTTGATGATCGGCTCGGTGCCAGCACGACTGTCAGTGACAGCGTTTATGCCGCACTGGTGGCGCTGCGCACAGCGGTCGTCACAGATATGCGGCAACGGAATGTAGCCCTCCCCAGTCTGGCCAGCTACACCCCACAGCGTACTCTGTCTGCCCTGCTGGTAGCGCACAGGCTCTACGGTGATGCCCGCCACGCCGATGAGGTTGTGCTGCGCAACAACAGTCGCCACCCGGGCTTTCTGCGTGGCGGCGTGCCTTTGGAAGTGATCAATGAATAAACAAGACCCGCCACTGATATTGCAGATCGACAGCCAGCGCTATCAGGGCTGGCAGGATGTCTGTGTCGCGCTGTCTCTGGAACAGCTGGCTGATAACTTCAGTCTGACGGTGACCGAACGTTGGGCAGGGGTGGATCAGGTGCGACCGATCCGACCGGGGCCAGCCTGTACCATCAGTCTTGGTAATGAACAGATCCTGACAGGCTACGTCGATGAAGTGCTGGCGACCTACGACGCCAGCCATCACAGTCTGATGGCACGGGGCCGTAGCATGGCCGGTGATCTTGTGGATTGCAGCGGTGCAGAGCTCAAACTGAAGGCCATTTCCGGGCGCGGGGGCACCTTTATTTCTTGCCTGTTTGCGCCAAGTATACACAGTGGCATCTGCTTTCATCAGCTGAGACACAGGAACATTATTGGGAGGCGTCATCTTCTGAATAATTGCCTCTTTCATCTCTTCGGGATAACGAGCCATTACAGCCTCTTTCAACCAGCTCTCAGCCTTGAGAGTGCGTAATCAAAAGAGGCGACAACTCTCCTGACACAGCGGGAACACCCTCATCTCTAACTGGCGTTAACACAGGGACATCAAGCACTGGCTTTACTGGCTTTACTGGCTTTACTGGCTTTACTGGCTTTACTGGCTTTAACAGGAGGCCCGTCTATTCGAAGCTGCTTTTCGGAACCAATGTCGCAAAATAACTGTAGTAGTCCAAGCTGGCGGACCCCGTGTACCAAGCTTCTCCCAGCCCCCAATCAGCCAATTTTCGTCCGAGAAAACGGATGTGAGGAAAGTGAACTTCAGGTGGAGACCAAGGCATAGCAGCCAATGACAGCCCCAAGGATCCACTCATCAGCGCAAAGGCCGCAGGCGCCCCAACAGCCGAAGCCAGCGCACTCCCAATCAACACAGCTCCGGGAAAAAGAAGCCCCGCAGTAACTCCCTGCACCCAACCAAAAACTTTTGGCTGGCTCCATAGACTCCACTGGCTCACCAGATAGATTCTGTTGTTTACGCTGTCGTATACCCCCCTGGCTGTCAACCGGATGCTGTCTTTTGCGTAATCCACTCCAAACAGAGAGCCACGACACCAAGTGTATTGACGAGGTATCACATAATCAGTGCCATACGTTTGTAGTCCAGTCATGGTCCAGGGTGTTCGGGTCGATTCCAGTGTCATAATCCAGTGATCTCCCAGTAGGCGAACCTCCTGGCCTACGTCGAACCCGTAGTGAGTATCCCCAACCGAAGCCGTAAAAATCCCTTCCAGACCAGCAGACGTCATCACACACGCATCCAACTCTCTGTCCTGTCCCGCTAACTCTCTGTCCTGTCCCGCTGCTGGATAGCCATCCTCCCCGGCACTAAAGGAAGCGGACGCGCCATCAGCCAAAACTAATGACGACAACGACTCTTCTCCCTCTGTTCTGACCTGCGCTCTCGACACCTGACGCCCATCAATAGAGGATCGCAACAGTCTCTGACGACGACGCGTCTCAGCCCGGAGTCGGGAAGACACAGCCTCCAACATCCTCTCTGCCTGATCCGCCACCTCCTGAACCTGCCTTATCCTGCTGGCCACAACTTCAATGTCCTTGCCGGAATTTGCTGTCATGGCGCGGTTCTGCTTCAATCGTGAGGAGAGTTCAGCCAGCTGCTGCTGAGCATTGACGAAATGTATATCCCCCCCACCCTCATCGCTCAACCCCTGCTCTATATGACGATCTGCCTCGTCTATATAGCTTTTCAGCGCGGGAACACCAAGAACAGAGTGGGCAAACAGAGTCGCCTCGTTTCTAAGAAGTGTCCTGGCGTGATCAAGGTGACTTCGGATACTGGACAGTGTCATCGGCAGAGTGGGTGACAAAAAATTCTGGGACCAGGATTCATCCCTGGATTCCTCCAGGCGTCCGGAATCAAGCGCCAGGCGCTCGCGATCCATGGCTTGGTACCCCGACGTATACTTGGCTCCCATGATAAGTGCCCCCGAACCAAGTCCCTGAACGTCCGCATCGTACAAAAAAGTGTGCGGGTGAGGCGTTTTCCTTCGAATCCATGCATGCCAGAAGCTGCCAGCCATTCCGCTCAGTCCAGTGCGCGGATACCTGAAATGCAACTTCTGGATTTCCAGCTGCATGCCTGACTGACCGACTGTATTTGTAAAACCAGCCACCTCAGCCACCAACTCGCCCTCAGAAGAGTCAAAATGTTCTACTCCACTGGCAAGATCCCTGCCTCGCCAGCGCAAATGCACCCGATTCCCCGTACAGCGGAAATCCGCACCCGCATTGCTTTTGCCATCGATGAAAGACAGATTATCTGTAAACCATGCGGAGTGCTGCACTTGGTGATCACTAACCAGCACCAACGAGATATTCTGGTCGTAGGGATCCACGATAAGGGCAATCCGACTGGTCTGCATGCCCGAATCGTTATAGGCATAATACGACTCCACCTGTGCCCAGGCATCCATCCCCATCCACGCAGGGCTACGCCCCCGTTCTTTGTAAATCCGACGTAAGGTATGCATGGCTGCTTCTTCATCCGCGACCTGATCTGCATTGTCCAAGGTCAGTACATAGATATTTTCATCCAGCTGGCAGTCCTGCATAACGACCTCTGCACTCACCCATCCGGAGAAATACAGCAGTCGAAGCAGGAGAATCAGGGAACAAAAGGTGTATGCTCGGCCAGCCATCTGCTCACCTCTCGCGACAAGAAACAGATTGCTCTCAAGAATGGCCAGGTCAGGCCAGAATGCCAGCCTGAACCTGGAGTAATGTGTTGGAAAAATGTAACAGCTGGTCAGTCTACTCAGAAAACCTTGTCAATCCGCTGCCCCTTCCGATGAACAGGCACCCCTTGGCGATGCCAACAGCCCCAGCCGCGCAAAATTTTTTCACGGGTGTGGGTCTTGTGTCTGCCCAGGAAAGCAGATTGCACGGCCGTTACGCCAGAGCACAATCCCGCCTCCAATCAGCGCTCCCTGACTTCTCCAGAAAGACTCTTCGACATTTGCATGGATTTTTTCCATGCTTCCAGCCCCCCCTGTCTTGAGCAGATGGATCAGCAGAGACGGCAAAGGCGCTGACACAGGGAGGCAGAGTTTGTTTCTGACAGCCAAAATCGTGTCGGGAAGACAAAGTACATTTTGCAGCATGATCTGCATGAGTGAAGGCCCTGTCGAGTTATAACCATGTCTGGTACTTACAGGGCGTAAAACAGTGGCGCCTTCTCAGCAGCATTCCCCAGCCTACATAACAGATCGCAGGTGAAACAAAAGGCGAACGCAGACCTTTTGAAAAAAGGCTCAAGCAGACAACTGACCTATAAATAGAACCTCGCCTGTAAAAAGCATCAAACTCTTGCTGGTGCAAACTGGAAATCTCAAACGGAACAGAGACAAGTAAAGCGATGCCAACAAGTGCGTGACAGCCATTATGGGGCATAAAAAAGAAGGTAACTGAAGACAGCGCAAGGCGTACCAGTACACGAAGGCTTCACCTCTCCCCCCCAAACACTGGAATCACCAGCCCGGAACCGGAAACGTCCAGTTGAGAACTGAATTCAACGCTGAGCAGCATGAGTATGCGCACCAACCGAACGCTTCTGCACAGATCAAGGTTGAAAAGACAGCTGTGGCGACACAGGAGAAAAATCCTCCCTATGGCTCAGATTGAAAAAATTGACAGCCAGTGTCTTTCGGGAGCACAAGCCCCCCAGCTCCTGCGTATCAGAGCGAGTTGCCGGCCAGTCATCCACCCAATTTCTGTGTATTACGATGCCTGATGTCCGCATACAACATCTTCAACTCATGGTTTTCCTCTACGCTAAAAACAACAATGGCCTCTTTATCAGGGCCCCAACCTTGGTACCCATCCTATTTCTGCGCGACACCCTGACTCCATCCGCAAGCACCCCAATATTAAACGACACAAGATATGTTTAAGGCCCTGCCAGAAATATTCTCAAAACCATATGACACGTCGAAGCCTCCTCTCTTTTTTTGGGGACCCTCATTTATTGTTCCTCTTCGCAAAATGCCCCGATAAAACATCATATATGGTCGGCAGAGATAACTGAAAAGCGGGAAATCCGGAAAAACTGAAAACGCCAACACGGCGGAATGAGCAGCCCATGTTATCTCGTAACCATCCCTCTTCAGACACAGAAGACAGCATGACAGGCACAATAAAAAGGGACATCTCAACCTGGTGATTTTGAGACATCAAGGACTGGCGCTAACAACAGGGGAAGAATAACGAAAAAAGGTGAGGCCAAGCCAAGCGGCAGTGCAGCCTGTGCTCCCGCCTTCGCAGGAATGACGTGAGTACGCAGGAATAATAGCGGAGGCCAGTCTACTGCTGTGCAATCACCAGCCCATCTTATATCGTAACCATCTCCTTTTTACATAGAAGGCTGGCCGACACAAGATCTTGAAAGACATAGTGAACATCCATCGTCGCAGACCGGGCAGCAGAATACGGTGGCATCTTTGAAAAACCAGCTCCGACCGATCGCCTCTTAATCTCCAGGCAGAACACCGCAACACACTGTTTCAGTCAGGATGACAGGGAACATCAGGAACGTCAGAAAAACGCTCCAAGCAGAAGCAAAATTTTTACAAAAAAAAGCCCCGACGCGAACGTCAGGGCTCTTCAAAAAGAAGCCTGGCAGTGACCTACTCTCACATGGGGAGACCCCACACTACCATCGGCGATACACCGTTTCACTTCTGGGTTCGGGATGGGACCAGGTGGTTCCGGTGCTCTCTTGCCGCCAGGCAAAAAACGGAAATCTGTCTTGTGTTGAATGAACGCCCAATAAAGGCTCCGGTGTTATATGGTCAAGCCGCACGAGTCATTAGTACCGGTTAGCTCAACGCCTCACAACGCTTACACACCCGGCCTATCAACGTCCTGGTCCTGGACGGCTCTTCAGGGACTCAAGGTCCTGGGAAGTCTCATCTCGAAGGAGGCTTCCCGCTTAGATGCTTTCAGCGGTTATCCCTTCCGGACGTAGCTACCGGGCAATGCGTCTGGCGACACAACCCGAACACCAGCGGTCCGTCCACTCCGGTCCTCTCGTACTGGGAGCAGCTCTTCTCAAACTTCCAACGTCCACGGCAGATAGGGACCGAACTGTCTCACGACGTTCTAAACCCAGCTCGCGTACCACTTTAAATGGCGAACAGCCATACCCTTGGGACCGGCTTCAGCCCCAGGATGTGATGAGCCGACATCGAGGTGCCAAACACCGCCGTCGATGTGAACTCTTGGGCGGTATCAGCCTGTTATCCCCGGAGTACCTTTTATCCGTTGAGCGATGGCCCTTCCATTCAGAACCACCGGATCACTATGACCTGCTTTCGCACCTGCTCGAGTTGTCGCTCTCGCAGTCAGGCTGGCTTGTACCATTATACTAACCGCACGATGTCCGACCGTGCTTAGCCAACCTTCGCACTCCTCCGTTACTCTTTGGGAGGAGACCGCCCCAGTCAAACTACCCACCACACACTGTCCTCACACCAGATAATGGTGCGGAGTTAGAACACCAATGCAACCAGGCTGGTATTTCAAGGTCGACTCCACCAGAACTGGCGTCCCGGTTTCAATGCCTCCCAGCTATCCTACACAGATTGCATCAGAGTCCCGTGTGAAGCTGTAGTAAAGGTTCACGGGGTCTTTCCGTCTAGCCGCGGATACACAGCATCTTCACTGCGATTTCAATTTCACTGAGTCCCGGGTGGAGACAGCGTGGCCATCGTTACGCCATTCGTGCAGGTCGGAACTTACCCGACAAGGAATTTCGCTACCTTAGGACCGTTATAGTTACGGCCGCCGTTTACCGGGGCTTCGATCAGGAGCTTCTCTTGCGATAACCCCATCAATTAACCTTCCGGCACCGGGCAGGCGTCACACCGTATACGTCCACTCTCGTGTTGGCACAGTGCTATGTTTTTAATAAACAGTCGCAGCCACCTGCTCTCTTCGACCGCCAGAAGCTTACGGAGCAAGTCCTTCACCTCCAGCGGCGTACCTTCTCCCGAAGTTACGGTACCATTTTGCCTAGTTCCTTCACCCGGGTTCTCTCAAGCGCCTTGGTATACTCTACCCGACCACCTGTGTCGGTTTGGGGTACGGTCCCGCACAACCTGATGCTTAGAAGCTTTTCCTGGAAGCATGGCATCAACCACTCCGCAGTCCGTAGACCGCTCGTCATCAGCTCTCGGCTTAAGGGCATCCGGATTTTCCTGAATGCCCAGCCTACCACCTTAAACAGGGACAACCATCGCCCTGCTGGCCCAGCCTTCTCCGTCACTCCATCGCAGTTGTGCAAGGTACGGGAATATTAACCCGTTTCCCATCGACTACAGCTTTCGCTCTCGCCTTAGGGGCCGACTCACTCCGCGCCGATCGACGTTGCGCAGAAACCCTTGGTCTTACGGCGAGGGGGACTCTCACCCCCTTTATCGTTACTCATGTCAGCATTCGCACTTCTGATACCTCCAGCATGCTTCCCAGCACACCTTCAACGGCCTACAGAACGCTCCCCTACCCTTCCCGTTTGCACGGAAAGCCGCAGCTTCGGTACATGATTTGAGCCCCGTTACATCTTCCGCGCGGGCCGACTCGACCAGTGAGCTATTACGCTTTCTTCAAAGGATGGCTGCTTCTAAGCCAACCTCCTGGCTGTCTGTGCCTTCCCACATCGTTTCCCACTTGATCATGTTTGGGGACCTTAGCTGGCGGTCTGGGCTGTTGCCCTCTCGACGACGGACCTTAGCACCCGCCGTCTGTCTCCTGTGGTCCGACTCCAGGGTATTCGGAGTTTGCATCGGGTTGGTAAGCCGGGATGGCCCCCTAGCCGACACAGTGCTCTACCCCCCTGGGTTATCCACAAGGCGCTACCTAAATAGCTTTCGGGGAGAACCAGCTATCTCCGGGCTTGATTAGCCTTTCACTCCGATCCACAGGTCATCCGCTGGCTTTTCAACGACAGTCGGTTCGGCCCTCCAGTTGGTGTTACCCAACCTTCAGCCTGCCCATGGATAGATCGCCCGGTTTCGGGTCTGCACCCTGCGACTTCAACCGGTCTTGCGACCGGACGCCCTATTCAGACTCGGTTTCCCTACGGCTTCCCTATTCGGTTAACCTGGCCACAGAATGCAAGTCGCTGACCCATTATACAAAAGGTACGCAGTCACACCGACAGTCCGAAAACGGTCAGTGCTCCCACTGCTTGTACGCACAGGGGTTCAGGGTCTATTTCACTCCCCTCAACGGGGTTCTTTTCGCCTTTCCCTCACGGTACTGGTTCACTATCGGTCAGTCAGGAGTATTTAGCCTTGGAGGATGGTCCCCCCATGTTCAGACAGGATTTCACGTGTCCCGCCCTACTCGATATCACCATGCACAAGCCTTCGTGTACGGGGCTTTCACCCACTATGGCTGCCCTTTCCAGAGCATTCCACTGACCTGTGCACAGCTTCAAGGGCTGCTCCGCTTTCGCTCGCCGCTACTGACGGAATCTCGGTTGATTTCTTTTCCTCCGGGTACTTCGATGTTTCGGTTCCCCGGGTTCGCCTTCCCGTGCCTATGTATTCAGCTCGGGAATACCCGATAAAATCGGGTGGGTTTCCCCATTCGGACATCCCCGGATCACAGCCTGTTTATCGGCTCCCCGAGGCTTTTCGCAGATTACCACGTCCTTCATCGCCTCTGACTGCCAAGGCATCCGCCCTGTGCGCTTATTCACTTGACCATATAACCCGCAACCTTCACACGGGTCATACATTCATTCAACAACAGCCTTCGCATCAACAATTAATGCAAAAGCTCTGTTATGACAGATTCCAGATTTTTAAAGACTTAACAGACAAGGAAAAAGAAAACTTTTCCTGCATACAAAGACAATGGGTGTGGACACTCGTCGCCGGACATTTCTCTTTAAGGAGGTGATCCAGCCCCAGGTTCCCCTAGGGCTACCTTGTTACGACTTCACCCCAGTCATGAACCACTCCGTGGTGATCGTCCTCCCGAAGGTTAGACCAACCACTTCTGGAGCAGCCCACTCCCATGGTGTGACGGGCGGTGTGTACAAGGCCCGGGAACGTATTCACCGCGACATTCTGATTCGCGATTACTAGCGATTCCTGCTTCACGGAGTCGAGTTGCAGACTCCGATCCGGACTACGAGGCGTTTTGTCAGATTGGCTCCGCATCGCTGCTTCGCGACCGTCTGTGCGCCCCATTGTAGCACGTGTGTAGCCCTGGCCGTAAGGGCCATGATGACTTGACGTCGTCCCCACCTTCCTCCGGTTTGTCACCGGCAGTCTCCCCAGAGTCCCCACCCGAAGTGATGGCAACTGAGGACAGGGGTTGCGCTCGTTACGGGACTTAACCCAACATCTCACGACACGAGCTGACGACAGCCATGCAGCACCTGTCACCGCGTTCCCGAAGGCACGCCGCCATCTCTGGCAGCTTCGCGGGATGTCAAGGCCAGGTAAGGTTCTTCGCGTTGCTTCGAATTAAACCACATGCTCCACCGCTTGTGCGGGCCCCCGTCAATTCATTTGAGTTTTAACCTTGCGGCCGTACTCCCCAGGCGGTCGACTTACCGCGTTAGCTGCGTTACCAAGGAAACTCGTCCCCCGACAACCAGTCGACATAGTTTACAGCGTGGACTACCAGGGTATCTAATCCTGTTTGCTCCCCACGCTTTCGTGCCTCAGCGTCAGTGTCAGGCCAGAGTGTCGCCTTCGCCACTGGTGTTCCTTCCTGTATCTACGCATTTCACCGCTACTCAGGAAATTCCACACTCCTCTCCTGCACTCAAGCCTGCCAGTTCCGTATGCAGTTCCCAGGTTAAGCCCGGGGCTTTCACATCCGGCTTCGCAGGCCGCCTGCGCACCCTTTACGCCCAGTCATTCCGATTAACGCTCGCACCCTCCGTATTACCGCGGCTGCTGGCACGGAGTTAGCCGGTGCTTCTTCTGCGGGTAACGTCACAGAAACCGGGTATTAACCGACTTCCTTTCCTCCCCGCTGAAAGTGCTTTACAACCCTAGAGCCTTCTTCACACACGCGGCATGGCTGGATCAGGCTTGCGCCCATTGTCCAATATTCCCCACTGCTGCCTCCCGCAGGAGTCTGGGCCGTGTCTCAGTCCCAGTGTGGCTGATCTTCCTCTCAGAACAGCTACGGATCGTCGCCCTGGTAGGCCTTTACCCCACCAGCTGGCTAATCCGACGCAGGCTCATCCGACAGTGCAAGGTCCGAAGATCCCCTGCTTTCCCCCGTAGGGCGTATGCGGTATTAATCCGGATTTCTCCGGGCTATCCCCCTCTGCCGGGCAGATTCCTGCGCTTTACTCACCCGTCCGCCGCTCGACGCCAGAGAGCAAGCTCTCTTCGTTTCCGCTCGACTTGCATGTGTTAGGCCTGCCGCCAGCGTTCAATCTGAGCCATGATCAAACTCTTCAGTTTCATAGCTTTTTTTCCAGCCTCTCCTGCGCAAAGCACAGGAAGCCAGATCGCCCTGCCTGGAAAACAGTCTGAAAACAGACTGCCTAACTATGCAGGGTTTTGTTTGGTTGCGCCGTTTCACCTTGCGGTAATCCGGCACCATCCGATTGACGAGTGCCCACAACCATTGTCTGTATGTTCTGTTAAAAAGCCACCCTGTCGCACTTCGCAGGGCAGTTGCTTGCGGCGTTTCCCGTAAGCAGGTGGCCCATTCTAGCGGCCAAAAAAAAAGAGTCAACCCCTTGTGAAACATTTTTTCACAACTGGCAGAAAAACTTGCCAGACTGTCTCTCTATTGGATCTATTGGAAGGTCGACACAAGGTACAGTGAATTACTCTCTGAAATGCGGAGACGACCCAAATCCCGGCAGCCTCAACTCAAACTCGTCCCCCATGGCATAACGCATAACCTGCCTGCGCCCAGCGGGAAAACGACCGGCCACAGCCAGCCCCAGATTGCGAACAACTTTCAAAGAAAGCGCATCGTTACTGAACAAGCGGTAGAGGCCATCCATAATCGCCTGCATCAACAAGTTACGAGGACGGCACAGCTTTTCGTACTCTTCCAGGAGCGAAACACAGGCAATGTCTCTACCCTGCCGCCACCCCCGCTCCAGAATACGCGCCAGAGTCACCGCATCCTGAAACCCGAGATTGGCTCCCTGACCCGCCAACGGATTAATGGTATGTGCAGCATCACCAACCAACACCACCCCTTGCCTGACGTAGTGGTGCGCATGGCTGCACGCCAAAGGAAACGATCGCCTTTCCACCAGGCCCGTCATATCAGGCAGTTCTTCCGGAAAAGCCTGCCGCACAGCATCAAGAAAGGCTGTAGGCGCAAGCGCCACCAGACGAGACACTGACTCCGGAAGATCATACCAGACAAGCGAGGCGTAACTCGTTCCACCAGATGATGCCAATGGCAAAAAGGCAAGAGGCCCTGTCGCCCTGAAAGCCTGCCAGGTTCTATCAGGCGGAGCAGATGCCAAGGATACAGTCGCAACGAGCGCCCGCTGCTGATAGCTCATGCTGAAAGCACCTATACCCGACTCCCTCCTTACAAAGGAGCCGGCACCATCAGCCCCCACCACCAACCGCCCAACAAGTTCGGTGTTCTCCCCCAGCCGCACAGAAACCTGCCTGGCATCCCGGGAAACACGGCGAGCGACCGCCGGAATCAGCACATCAACATTATCCAGACAGCTCAGCACCTGATGCAGTGCCTGCTGTATTATGTGGTTCTCAACTATATACCCCAGCGAATCAACCCCGGCCTCCCTGCTGTCAAACAAGGTTCGATTCCATCGGCGGGCTGAAAATGAACGAAACGGAGGCGGCGTAGTCAGCTCCTCCCAGACAGCCAGCTCCCTGTAAGAGCAGCAACGCGCAGCCTCAATAGCAGACCACACACCCAAACCACGCAGAAAGTCGGCGCTGGCCGGGCTTATAGCCGATACCCGCACATCCGGTACGGAGCCTGGCACATAAGATGAAGGGAAAGCAGAGTCCACAAGGGCCACACGCATGCCAGCCTGACCAAGGGCACAAGCTACAGACGCCCCCACCATACCGGCTCCCAGCACGATCACCTCATAAAAAGTGTCGTATGCTTTTCTGGTCATTTTTCGCTGCACCCTCCTGCGGCGAGAAGCCATCTGCAAGAAGACCCACTGTGCCCAAAAACGGCAGGCATCTCAAGAAAAGAGGCGGAGCCCCGGCGGACACCGAGAAAGACAGCCCCACTCTACCCGGCATTACAAAAACTCGCAGCTTCCCCCTCCAGAGCGTAACGGCAAAAACACTGAAATTTGCGGTGGTTGCTGCAAAGTTTCGCTCGTTATAATAAAGCTTCTGCAAAGAGCTCCGGATATGACGCCATGACACTTGACTGTCTCAGCAGGGAACAGCTGGATTTGCTACGACAACACATGTCGCCCCTGAAAAAAACCAACACACCCATCAAAAAAGACAGCGCAAGAGCCGAGTACCTGCGCGCCTATCAGCTCGACCTGACCGAAGAATACAACGAAAAAGTTTCCTACATGGGAGGCCGACTACCATCAAGCCAAAAGACTGTCTCCTGCCATCTTTGGCTACAACAAGAAACCACCGGAAAAGGCACCGTGATACTGGTGCACGGCTACTACGACCACACCGGGCTTTACGGGCGCCTCATTCGTTTCTTTCTTCAGCAGGGCTACTCGGTCTTTGCCTACGATCAACCCGGACACGGGCTGTCCGATGGAGAGCCTGCCACCATAGACAGCTTCGCAACTTATGCCCACATACTGCAGCTCTGTCTGGACTGGTGCACCTGCGAGCAGCTCCCCCAGCCTTTCCATCTCGCAGGACAAAGCATGGGAGGAGCCGTCATCACAGAACTGCTCCGCACACAAGGTAGCAAAGGACACCAGCTGCCGCTGGAAAGCCTGATATTCCTGGCCCCCCTTATTCGCCCGACACGCTGGTGGTGGGGTCGCATCCAGTATCTGGCCGCCCGCCTCTTTCTCAAACAAATCCCTCGCACAAAATCCGTCAACTCACACGACGAGCGCTTCCTTGAGTTTCTGCACAAGGATCCTCTCCAGGCAAGAGTACTGCCCGTGGCATGGGTCGGCGCCATGCACCGCTGGATACAAACCATTGAGCAAGTTGGCCAGATCTGCAACCTGCCAGCCTTCATTGTCCAGGGCAAACAGGACGGGACCGTCGACTGGCAACACAACATGCGAGTCTATCGAAGACTCTACCCCCGCGCACAGGTGCTCTACATTCAGAAGGCCCGGCACAACCTGGTCAATGAAATGACATCTTTGCGCAGACACTATCAGGCCTGGCTGGTTGAAAAAATGCAGTGCCCCCGACAAGCAGAAAACTGAGAAACAATGGCTGCCGGAACAAGCTGCACAACTGCCAGTTGCGCTGACAACCGGCCGCCACTCTCCCAGGCGTCAGGATACCTGATTCAAGTTTTCGACAAGGTAGTGCGTCAGGCCATCGAGCAGCATCTGTACTGCGATGACAATAAGAATGATCCCCATAAGGCGCTCACAAGCCATCAGTGCTCGCTTGCCGGCCACCCGGAGAATAAAAGGGGCACTCAGCAATATCACGGACGACACCAGCCACACACCGACTGCGGCAATAGTCCACTCCAGCAACATTTCCGGTTGACGATTGGACAGGAGGATCAGTGCCGCCAACAGGGAAGGGCCCGCGATCAGAGGAATGGCCAAGGGGACTATAAAGGGCTCCCCGCTATCGTCGTCTTCGTCACCCTCTGCCAATGGCGTATTGCGTTCTGGAAAAATCATGCGCAGGGCAATAATAAACATCACCATGCCCCCCGCAATGCTGACAGTGTCCGCCTGCAGGTGCATAAAGTCGAGAAGCCACTCACCAGCAAACAGGAAGACCAGCATCACACCCAGAGCAATCAGCAACTCCCTGATCAACACCAGACGCTGCCGGGCAGGAGGGACGCTCTTGAGAATAGCCATAAAGATAGGCAAGTTTCCCAGTGGATCCATAATCAAAAACAAGGTCAAGGCGGCATTCCAGATTGTCATAAAACTTCCTGCCAGGATGTAGAGAGCATGAGGCAAAGTCCGCCCCAAATTGGACCGGACCGCCATTCTGCCAGAAAGGCGTCCACAAGTGGACAGACAGCTCAGACCTGCTCCTGACTCTCTCGTTATACAATCAGCCAGGGAGAGCCGCGCAGAAGCGGTCAGCACCCCGGCCAAGGGGAAAAGACGCGAGATGCGCGAACTGAACTCAGCGTTTTTCTTACAGGACTTTTCTCACAGATTCTCGCAGATCAAGTACAGAGCAATCCTGACAAGCCGCAAAGAGTGTTGTCAGTGAAATCCCAGCCCACCGCCACCCCCTCACCCGACGCCTCGAGCCCGCCTCACTGATCTGTTTTATGCGATCCTGACTTGTCCAACGCCCGCCTCTCTGGTATAAAACCCGGCACTTTCGGCGCGGAGCCTGGTGATTTGTGTGCGCTCCCGCTTGATACAGTATTGAACGGTGTCCGTTTATCCCGTACCTATGAAGCCACTGGTGGGCTCATTCCCACCCTGTTGCTGTCCAGAGAGGCCTATTCAAATGTCCAAGGTGTGCCAGGTGACCGGCAAGCGTCCCGCTGTCGGCAACAATGTTTCTCACGCCAATAACAGAACGCGTCGGCGTTTCCTGCCCAACTTGCATTACCATCGTTTCTGGACGGCGGAAGAGAAGCGTTTCGTGCGGCTGCGTGTTTCAGCCAAGGGCATGCGTATCATTGACAAGAAAGGCATAGACACAGTGCTGGCCGAGCTGCGCTCTCGTGGCGAACGCGTTTGACACGCGTGAGGTTGATGTCTTTTTCACTGCACAAGTTCTGATCGCCGGAGAGCCCCATGGCCAAGACTATTCGTGACAAGATCAAACTGGTTTCCACAGCCGGGACAGGTTTTTTCTATACGACAACGAAAAACAAGCGCAATACACCAGACAAGTTGGTTTTCAAGAAGTATGACCCCAAGGTGCGTCGACACGTGGAGTTCAAGGAAGCCAAGATCAAATAAGAGCGCTTTCTTCTCCCCTTCCCGGGAGAGACCTTGCTCAAAGATGAGCTTGACGATCCGGGATACTGGCAAAAGCTGACAAGGCACGCGGGTTCTTCTCGCGCTTGCTGCCACGAATTCCGCGAGCTGGCTACAGTCGGCGGCGGGCTCTTTGTGGCTGACGGAAGACCTTTTCGAGGGAGGAGTGCGGCCAGGAGAGCGCGGAGAGCCAGGAGAAAGGCGCAACCCCAGCCCTGATGTTCATTCTGCGAGGGCAGTGCCTGGCCTTGTTCAGCCAACGATACCTTGTTTCGACAGCATCTTCTCTCTTCCTCGATCAAGCAGGGTGAGCAACGCTCGCAGAGCGGTCTATTCCCGGACACCCCACCCGGGAGCCAGTCCGAGCCAGTCCGAGCCCGTTCGGGCCCTGTGTGCCAAAGGCGTTGACCAGAACGCCTTGCGACCAGATGACGGAAACATGGAGCCTTTATGCCAAAGCCTGAGCTTCTATCCCCTGCCGGGACCCTGCGCAATATGCGCTACGCCTATGCCTATGGTGCGGACGCTGTTTATGCAGGCCAGCCTCGTTACAGCCTGCGCGTTCGCAACAATGACTTTGGGCTGGACACCCTGCAAGAAGGCATCAATGAGGCACACGAGCAAGGGCGCAAATTCTACCTTGCCAGCAACATTGCGCCTCACAACACCAAGGTGAAGACCTTCATCAGGGACATGGAGCCGATTATTGCCATGGGTCCCGATGCCCTGATCATGTCCGACCCAGGGCTGATCATGATGGTCAGGGATACATGGCCTGATGTGGAGATTCACCTTTCTGTCCAGGCCAATGCCGTCAACTTCGCTACCGTAGCCTTCTGGGCCCGCCAGGGTATCCGGCGCGTCATTCTGTCCCGCGAACTATCGCTGGACGAAATTCAGCAAATCCAGGAAGAGTGCCCGGACACGGAACTGGAAGTCTTTGTCCACGGCGCACTCTGCATTGCCTACTCGGGGCGCTGTCTGTTATCCGGGTATATGAACCACCGGGACCCGAACCAGGGGACCTGCACCAATGCCTGCCGTTGGAACTATCAAGCGCACGAGGCCAAGGAAACAGCTGAAGGCAATGTGGTTCCTCATCATTCAGCCGCTGCACCGCCCGCTCAGAGTGCACAGGATGACAAAATTTTCTTGCTGCAGGAAAGCAACCGACCAGGCGAGTACATGCCCGCCTATGAAGATGAGCACGGCACCTACATTCTGAACTCCAAGGATTTGCGTGCTGTCCACCATGTGCCCAGGCTGAGCGCCATGGGGATTGCCTCTCTCAAGATTGAAGGCAGAACCAAATCCCATTACTACGTAGCCCGCACGGCCCAGGTCTATCGAAAAGCGATAGACGATGCTGCGGCAGGACGTGAATTCGACAAGGGACTGATGAACAGCCTGTCTCATCTGGCCAACCGCGGCTACACGGAAGGATTTTATCGCCGTCATGTACACGATGAATACCAGAACTACGAGCGCGGACACTCCATGAGCACAAGCCAGCAGTTTGTGGGGGAAGTGGTTGATGTCACGGGCGACATGGCGACCATTGACGTGAAGAACCGGTTTAACACCGGCGATACCCTGGAGCTGATGACACCGGATGGCAATGCCCGTTTTGTACTTTCCGCTATCGAGAACCGCCACGGAAGCATAGTGCCGTCTGCGCCCGGCGCAGGACACAGAGTGCGCATTCCGTTACCGGAAAACGTGAAAGCCGATCAGTTTTCACTGCTGGTAAGGGAGCTACCGCAAGCCAGTCAAGGCACAAGAAAAGGGGAAAAGGATCAAGTCGCCCGAACAACTGAGGGCTGACATCTCCCCCGTTCCCAATACAAGCCCGGCTGGATTCGAGCAATAAGCGCAGTCGACTGCCCTGTGTCGGCCGGGAGCGGCGCCTGGCCTCCAGGAGCCGCTCCCGGGATCACCAAACACCCGGGAGCCTGTTCCCGGACAACTCTCCTGACACAGCGGGCTATTTCGAATCCCTGCCACACCTGCCTTTATCAGAAGATATCCACAATCGCGAGCCAAGCGAGCACTCATACAGCAAAGCAACGTCCACTGCCCTCCAGCACCGACCCGCTCATCAGATCAATGTCGTAAAACACTCACTGAAAAGTCTTCCCGTCCAGCCGGGCAAGTCCGTCGGTCCCCCACCGCCTGCCCCCGCCTGACAAGACGAGAACCAAAAGGCACGCCCTTCTTCCCTAAAACGCTTCATCAAACCTCATGCTGGCGATGGTGTCCGCAGCCGTGCTTCGTATCAGGCCAATCTCCCGCGCAGGCAAGTCACTGGCGAGCAACTGGCTGACAATCACAAAGTCCCGGGCCATGCTATTAAGGCGTATGGAACGGCTGTAATGAGCCCAAAGTGCCATACGCAGCATGCGCGCCCGCCAGACGGAACGCCGGGTCTCCAATGCATTGCAGATGCTGTTCACACGTTCTTTCTGACTGGCTGACTGATTCAGAACATCTGCGAACTCATCCCCTTTCTCAAACCAGGGCATACCAAATTTCGCACTCCATTTTTTCGAAGCCTTCTGAACCCGGGCAAGTTCCGCTTCATCTGCCGGCACAAACAGCTCTTCGGGCAACAGCGATTGCAACTGCAGTGGCTGAGGGTTCCAATCCTTCATCCCCAGCACCTCAAGAACCCGGACCAAATCGTAGTCAACAGGCACCTGGCTCTGACGGTGTTCGGCCAAAAACACTGGTATCAGAGCGCGAACCAGATCCGGCTCGATACGGACCACACTGGGTATCCGGGATTTGGTCTCTTTAACGATATCCTGACAAATTTTCTTCCTTCCCGGGGCAGAAAACACGACATCCACAATACCGACCCCTTTCTGGAATACGGCACTGATCAGCTGACAATCAGATCCACGGCGAAACATCAGCATAAAACCCTGGCTGCCCACACCATCAAGTGCTGGCATCCAGGCTTCCAGAATGTCTCCTGCCGGTGCGGGCATGCTGGGCTCAACACCCTCTTTACGCAGACTCCGGATCAAGGTATCAACAGCCGTCTGCGCAGGTTCATACAGCCAGTTGCGGGTACAAATCAGGCGACGCAGCGACAAACCACTGACGCAGTCCCGGTGGCGTTGCAGGGCAACCACTGCGTGCTCGGCTACATCATGCTTATCTGCCGACAGGTAAAGCACAATCGCGTCAGCCATGCGAGTATTGCCCGTCCGCACAAGCCTATCAAACAACAGCGGCATGGCATCATGGGGCACCATGCTGACCAGATTTTGCACCCCGGACACCAGGGCAAACTCGTCATCCACTTGCCGGGCAATCTGGTCAAACTCCTCAACCATCTTCTGCTCCGCAGCACAGTCCCCGGCCTCCAAACTGCTAACAACAGCCTGCAATGGCTTATGGTCCAGGTTCCACTGTTTGGCGAAGGCCAGGAATTGCGGGGAAAGAAAGCGGTGGTGCGCCCTTAGTGCCCAAAAAACCGGGCGAGCCCCATAGCAGTCAAGCAGGTCACAGCGGTCCGCCTGCATCATGTTGTGTTCAACCTTCTTCAGCACCTTGATGGCATCTTCGTCCCTGCTTTCAACAGCCAGAACCAGGTTCTGGAACGCAACGACGAGAACCTCCTCAATCGCCTCCACCAAGGCAACTTCATCACTTTCGTCATAATCATCAAGCTCAAATGTATTCAGGCAGAAATGACAAACCACCTGGATGACACTCACTGGATCCTGCAACCTCTCTTCCCAGTTATCGCTGATTTTCAGGTTGCCAGTGCTGTAGATGTTGCCCAGTACATCCTCTAGCATCGACTGCACCCAGGCGAAAAAATTGCTGGTCGCTCCTTCGTGGACGACGATAGGCGCGCGTAGCCCTGCGCGACTGGAAAGCGTAGAAAGAACATCGTCTGGTCTCCATCCAGACGTGCCTCCGAACAGGCTTTCCAGTTCAGACTCCCTGTCCGGCCCAGACTCCCTGTTATAAATTTTCAGATAATGCTTCTGGATGCTTTTCAGATAATCAATGACCGCTGCTGCGTGTTTCAACTTTCTGTCACCACACTCCCGGCGGAGAAACTTCCAGAAGGCGACCAATTCAGGAACAATGGTTTTGGCATGGCGGTCTGGGCAGATCACCTTGTCGGGAAACAGGTCCGTCAAAATCTCCCGGGCCCCCGCCTCATCCAGGTCAGCCAGATGTGTACCAATGTAACCCAGGTACATCCCCATAAAGATACCGAACCAGTCACCCCGGGCCCTTCGGTTCACCCTGGAAAGGGACCGATATTCTGTTGACTGAAGGTAGAGCGGGGTCACCTCTGCCAGCCACTTGTCGAGCAACGCGCTGGCGGCATCAAAGTCCTCATCGAGGCAAACCTCGCCCGGAGAAAACGGCGACAGAGCCATGGACAGTCCTCATGTTCGGTTGTTCGGTGTCGGACGCTGGAGTACGCCTTCGGCTGTAGAAAGAAGCGATGCTACAAAAGCTGGAGATGATCATAGCAACAAGCTGCCGCTTCGCTCAGCGCGCGGCATAAACTTTTCCAGGATTCCCCCTGACACATCCAGGCGGCGCGAGAAGCGGGAAAAAAGAAGGCGCAAGCTTGCCGCGTGGCAGCACCACAAATGCCGACACGGCTACACGGTGGCGACAACTATCCTGACACAGCGGGCCCTGACACAGCGGGCCCTGACACAGCGGGCAGCCAGGATCGCAAATCCGGTTTTTCCGTCTTTGGAAGGAGCTCTCAACAAGCCTCCTGGTTAATGAACTCACTCCTTGGTAACTGTCAGGTAACCAGCAACAGATCACCCAGGGGAAGCCAAAGGGTTGTGCGCAGGACAGTGACCAGCGCTTCCTCGGCAGGTGTTGGCGTTGCCTGCAGATGATGGGCAGTATGCGAGCGATCTTCCACCCTGTCGCGTTTCTTCCAGCGGCGAATCCTGTGGGGCACCCAGTTCAGTCACCGGAGTCGAAAGGGGCAAATGTGAAGACTGGATATGGACGCGACGGTGCAAGGGCGCGGAGTGGTCGTGGCGTTTTTGTCCAGCTGAATTTTCGTTCTGATCAACTCCGGAGTGCGTCTATGAGATCGCTTATTGTGGCACGCCCCACAACCGACGCACGAGCTGTGACGCATAGACAAGCTTCCGGCACCTGACACACAACAGACCTGTTATCACAGATACTGCCGCACTCAATTGTCCAGGGCCTGACAGCTACCGATCAAGTTTGCGCAATCGTTCCGGACCTGACAGCCGGGAGTAACCATCAGGGTTGGTTGACTGCCAGCGCCAGGCATCAGCCATCATTTCTTCGATGCCTTTTTCAGCCGACCACTGCAAATCCTTTTGGCTGCTTGCAGGATCAGCCCAGCAGGCGGCAATATCTCCCGGACGACGATCCACAAACTGGTAAGGGATAGTCTGTCCTGACGCCTTTTCGAAAGCAGAAACCACCTCAAGAACACTGTAGCCACGCCCCAGTCCAAGATTCCAGGCCTTCAGACCGCAACCCTGACTCAGTTGCCGGAGTGCACACAGGTGCCCCCGGGCAAGGTCAACCACATGGATATAATCCCTCACCCCTGTTCCATCGGCTGTTGACCAGTCGTTACCGAACACTTGTAACTTTTCCCGGCGGCCCGTGGCCACCTGACTGATATAAGGCACGAGGTTGTTGGGAATGTCGGCCGGGTCCTCTCCCACCAAGCCGGACGGATGGGCGCCGGCAGGATTGAAGTAGCGCAATATGGCGATATTCCAGCGCGGGTCAGACAGGTAAAGGTCCTCGAGCATCCTCTCTACCATCAGCTTGGAGCGACCATAGGGATTGGTCGCAGACCGGGGGAAATTTTCCCGGATGGGCAAGCTCGCAGGGTCGCCGTAGACAGTGGCAGAAGAGCTGAAAACCAGATTGAAGAGTCCGTGTGCGGCCATTTCCTGACAGAGTACCAGCGTCCCACTGACATTGTTTGCGTAGTAGTCGAGCGGTTTTTTGACAGACTCTCCCACAGCTTTGAGGCCGGCGAAGTGGATGATGTGCTCCGGGTTATACCGGGCCAGGATATCCCTGACCAACGCAGGGTTGCGGATGTCGCCTTCGATAAAAATCGGCGCTTTTGACGTGATGGCCTCCACTCTGTGCAAGGCTTCCGGCGAGCTGTTCGACAGATTGTCGAGCACCACCACCTGGTGTCCCTCCTGCAGAAGTTCAATACAGGTGTGGCTGCCAATGTATCCGGCACCACCAGTCACGAGAAGAGTTGATGTCATGAGTCGTCCAATTTTCTTTTCGGGGCCAGCCTCTGTGGGCCAGGTACCTGTCCGGCCAGGGCAGCCCTGCTACAAACACAGTTACAAGCACAGTTACAAACACAGAAAGCTGCCCGCACAGGAAACTGCCCGTTGATGCCCGTGAGGCACCCCCGCGCGCGGCTCTGCCTTTCTACGTCCGTATACCCGGTTCACGATGCCAGGGCCTGAAGTTTCTGCCAATCAATTTCAGCCGCATGCAACCGTTGGTGAGAAATGAAGTACAGGTATTGCCCGGCTTCAACCCTGTGCTCTCCCGGGGGGTTGAGAACCATATCGTTGTTATAAGTACTGCTGGCCGTTCCCAGCACCAGCACATCGTGATGATGTTTCAGATACGTCAGGAGCTGGTGGAAGCTGCAGCCAGAAAAGTTCGCAGGTATATGCAAGCTGAACTGGGTGGGGCCGGTCAGGGTACTGATGAGCTGCTCCTGCACGCGCGTGGAGCCCGGGTCCTGCGCTGAACGGACCAGCATGTCAGTCGTTGCGTTGACGCAGCACTCTACCCGAGGGGCGTGGGCTCTGAGCAGCTGCGCTTTTTCCTTGTTCTCGAAATGGCACACTATGTGCGCTTTCGCATGCTGGGCCACGAGGCTCAGTGCGGTTGTCAGAGTGCTGTCGTCGCTGTCGGTGCTGACTATTATCTGGCGGGCACGATCAAGCGCAGCGCGTCTGAAGGTCTCTGCGGAAGCGAGGTTGTCCGTATGCACAAAGAGGATAAGCTCCGGAAAAGGGTTATCCATGGACTGTGAGGACACCAGCACCAGCTGTTGCTGCCGACCGCGTTTGTCACCGAAAACAAGGTCGATCATGCGGGCGGTGCGACTTTCGTGCCACCCCATGATGACCAAGTGTTGATCAAGATGTCTGCTGACGTCCAGTTTTCCTTTCATGTTCTGGCTCCAGGCTTTGACCACGAGGGTGGTCACCTTTCCGACCACGGCGGCAAACAGCGCTATAGCCCCTGGAATAACAAACAGGGAAACCAGAAGTTGTCCGGCCAGTGTCCGGGGCGACAGATCACCATAACCCACCGTCGATGCCGTGACCAGGTAAAAGTAATAAAAGTGGTCCGGTGCTGTGAGATGGGGTTCCTGGCACAATCCGAGCAGTGCCCAGGATGCCAGGAAGTGACAAACCAGCCCCGTTGCCACAAGTGACCATCTCAGCCGGGTCAGGTGCAGATTCAGCCTGAACAGGTTCGCAACAAGGGGATTCATGCAGGAAATTCCGAAGAGGGGGGAGGAAGCACTGTTGTGAAAGTTCCCCATTCTTGCCCAAAACGGCGGGACCGGCAAGTGCCCAACAGCACCCCAGGACTCGCCTGCGTACGGACACCTGCAATTTCCATGACGGCCAAGTCGCAAAGCGACTATCCGCCCCGCATCATTTGCCCTGCGCCGGACCACCTTTTTGGCTCAGTTCAGCCAGCTGCGTCACCAGCAAATGAACGGCATTATGGCAACCCGTTTCGCTGAGCGCGGTAAGAAACTGCACGAACCGTGCGCAATTGATCTGGTTACCTGGCAGCAAGTGACAGCTGTCGAGCTTGCTCAGGAACCAACGCAGCATGAAGGCCAGCGCTCCATCAGTCCCTACAAGGGTATCGTTGACAGGGCCCAGACTGTCATCCGCAACCAGACGCGACATGACTGTGTTGATATTGTTGATGAGCTGGTCGTCGCCGATCAGCCGGGAACGACAGCCCTCGACAGTCGAACTGATCCAGTCATAGAGATTACTATTTGGGCGGCTCATGATTTCCGTCAGAAGAGTGCCTGCCTCCTGCACCCTCTGCTGGACACGGTTCCCTGAGCTGACTGCGACTGCGCTGCCGGTAGGCACCGCGCCCTCCTGTTCCATCGCGCCGGATCTCGGGGGGAACAGTTTCTGTGCCTGCTCCACTATTGTCCGGGCCTGGTCTGCTCTCAACTTGAGGTAATGATTATCCATCTCCCCTGTTTGCTCAGCCTGGCTCGCGACTTTCTGAATTTGCTCCTCATCCAGACCTATGCAGTGTTCAGGGAGCTGTCGTACAGTGTGCTGGAGACGTTGCACCTCCTGTCTGCTCGCTTTCAGATCGGCAGCCTGCTGCCTCACCAGCTGGCGGTTTTCGTGGAGCTCCTGCACCCTCAGATTTTCCCAGACTTCATCAGCCAGATGCATCTCGAAACCCACCAGGTTGCCTCGCAGGTAGGAGGGTTTGCTGTCTCTCACAGCACGCAACCCCGGACAACAAACGCCCGCAGAGGCAGCTACTTCGCGGGCCTGCTGAAGCCGACGCTCCAGACATTGGGCCCAATCTCTGTAGTTGGCTCGCTCCAGCACCCGGACAAAAAGATCAACCGCCGCGTCACTTCTGGTGCGCAGTGTTCTCAGCACCGCATTCATTTGCACGTCCGGGGAGACCTGCATGCGAATCCAGTCTATTTCGTCGGTTCTCATAAACCCGCCCGCAGCAACAGACAGGTGGGTTTGCAAGCCTGAATCGAAACGTACATGTGTTTCAAGCTGGTGCGCCATGTAGTCGAGCGTTGTCCTGTAGGCAGTGGAGCCTCTGCCAAGCCCGCTACCGAGACTACCAGGGCGGAACAACCCGTCACCGATTCCACCAGCGCCGAACAACCCGGCGCCGCTCGGGGCCGAAGCCAGCCCACTGCTGCCAGTCTCACCAGTGAGCCCTCTGCCAAACCCTTCACCGATCCCACCGCCGCCGCTCCCTCCAACGACTCTGACGCAGCCACTCCCACCTACCGAGGCCGAAGCGGGGCTGCCGGATCCACCAGTGAAGCCTCTGCCAAACCCGCCACCGCGACCACCAACGCGGAACAACCCGCCACAGGCGCCCCCCCCCCCACCCCAACCGCCTCGGCCGCGGCCGCTCCCCCCTCCGGGGGCGGAAGCGAGCCCACTGCTGCCGGATCCACCAGTGAAGCCTCTGCCAAACCCGCCACCGAAACCACCGCCGATCGGGATCGAAGTGGGCCCACCCCCAAACCCGAGACCACCACTGACCGGGGCAGAAGTATCGCCACTGCCGGAGACAACGTTAGACGGGCCTGACCCGCCCAACCGAAGTCCACCGCTGGTCGACCTGAAAGCGAGACCACTGCCGAGCTGTGCCCGAGCGGGCTCACAGCTTCGTCCACTGTTGAACGCACATTGAGACGACCCCGAAGTGGGCACACCACTGGGACCAGTATTGGTACCGTCCCTGGTACTGGCACTCGTGCTGGTGGGGGAGGTAGTACAAGTTGGAAGCTGTGCGGCCGGGCAGTTGGAGCTTGCAGGAAACATTTTGTCTTCTCTCTTTGTGGACTGATGTGTTTGGTTGGCGGGAAGCCCAAAAAAATTTGGCGCAAAAGTAGCTTTTTTCAGCCCGCACCAAAGCATGGAGTAGAGGACGTCCGAAAAAGTTCCGCTGAATCCTGACGATGTCGTGAAAAGTTCCCGGTCCTGCCCCAAAGGGCTACCGTACCTGGAGAAAACCCGGCGGAGAAAAATCAACCTGGTGGTAATAACGTCTGCGGTCTACTCTTCTGCACCATGAGTTTTCTCGCTGTCTGTTGCTGTGGTCGATGGTCGATGGTCGATGGTCGATGGTCGATGGTCGATGGTCAGTATGGGCACTCAATCTGGCGGCGATTGTTGCGAAATCTGGAGATCGCAGGTTTCAGATTGAATCTTGATCTTTTTCTGGATGGGCTACGGTAGTTTGACTATGACAAAAGGCACAGGAGTGGCGACCGGGAACGCAGAGATACAGGAAGGCGCATTGGCAGCCTTTTGCGGAAAGAATCCGGCCTTGGCGCGTTGCAGAAAGGCCTGTCCGGACTGACCGCGATCCAGCCTGGAGGCTCTACTGTCTACTGATAGCACTGGGCGGGCTTATTTGTTGTTGCACAACACCCCTGGGCAGGAACTACAAAGATGGGACGCATCAAACGGAAGGCAAGCAGAAAAGGTGCAGGCAGTGCGCAGTGATGTGAAGGGACAATAGCAAGACACCTTTGTAGCCTTGCGACCCGTCGCTTGTCGCTTGTCGTTTGGGATGAGCTGTCTGGTGCGGGCCATCGGCCGTTTCATGAAGTGCCTTGCTGGACCTGATGGACTGTCTTACCGGGCCATCCTACAGGCTGTCTTTCTGGACTATCTTGATGGACAGTTTTGTGGATTATCTTATGAACTGTTTTATTGAGCTATCTTTCTGGACTGCCTTGAGGACTGCATTCCCAGGCAGTCTGTGGCTGTTTTATGGATATTCCTGAAGGCAATGGATCATCTCCTGGGCTGTGTGTGACCGCGAAGAAGCCACCATACCGACCTTGTGGGGTGCAGGCCGAAGGGTTTTGAGAACTCAGCGCAACTTCCAAATCACGAGGCAATGAGATGTCAGATAACACTGAATTCGGCAAGTGGAGAGCACGACTCTGGCCTGTTTATGTTTATGAGCTTAAAAAGCTTATCCCCATGATATTGATGTTCTACCTGATACTCTTTAACTACACCATATTGCGAGACACTAAAGACACGCTGGTAGTCACGGGCGCGGGCTCAGGGGCGGAAATCATCCCTTTTTTGAAACTATGGGTGAATGTTCCTTTTGCTGTTATTTTTGCGATTACATATGCAAAATTGAGTAACATATTAAGAAGAACGACTTTGTTTTATTTTGTTATATCGAGTTTTTTACTGTTTTTCTGCCTTTTTTCTCTGGTGCTTTACCCTGCCCGGGACCTGCTTCATCCAACAGCGTTTGCAGACTATTTGCAGAGCATATTGCCGCCGGGATTTATGGGGCTTATTGCTGTTGTACGCAATTGGACATTTTCTCTTTTTTACGTCATGTCCGAGCTGTGGGGAAGTGTCTGCCTGTCTTTGTTGTTTTGGGGTTTTGCCAACCATATAACGCGCATATCGGAATCCAAGCGTTTTTATGCTCTTTTTGGTGTGATGGGAAATTTGGCACTTCCTACTGCCGGGTTGTTTGTCTACTTTGCATCGGCGGCTCGTCAACAGCTTCCAGAAGGTGTTGACCCTTGGGGATATTCCCTCAATTTACTGACGGGGGTGTTGACTGCCGGTGGCATTTTAATTATGGCGACTCACTGGTGGATGAACCGATATGTGTTGACTGATCCAAGGCTTTATCAGCCTGAGAACACAAACGAAGCCAGCAAGGAGACTCTGTCCCTGTCGCTGAAAGAAAGTCTTCTGCATATTGTCCGTTCGAAATACCTGCTATGCGTTGCCTTGCTGGTTATCAGCTATGGCATCTGCATCAACATGGTTGAAGTCACCTGGAAAAACCAGCTGCGCCTACAGTACCACAACCCCAATGATTACAATCAGTTCATGGGGTTGTTTTCTACTTGCACCGGCATTGTTACGATTTGCATGATGCTGTTTGTTACCAATAATGTTATCCGCAGGTGTGGTTGGACGGTAGCGGCGCTATGCACGCCGGTTGTGTTATTAATCACCGGTTCTTTGTTTTTTATGTTTGTATTGTTCAGGGGTTTTGTTCCCGACACCTTGTTTATGCTGTTCAGCACTACTCCCTTGATGCTGACGGTTATCCTTGGGGCTCTACAAAACATTATGAGCAAATCGACAAAATACTCTTTGTTTGATCCCACCAAAGAGATGAGCTACATCCCACTTGATCCTGAAGAAAAAGTGAAAGGCAAGGCCGCTGTAGATGTTATTGGTAACCCGACTGGCAAATCGGCAGGCTCAGTGATACAGCAAGTATTAATGATTTCCATGGGCTCACTGGCAGCAATAGCTCCCTACGTGGCTGTTATTGTGCTGGCCTTTTTTGCAGTGTGGATTGGTGCAGCCCGCTCACTGGGGAAACAATTTGATGAGCTATGCAGCACCGGTAACAAGTCCAAGTCAATGCAACGAGAAGAAAGTCAGGATCTCAACAGCCAGAATCACAAGGAAAAACCCAAGCTTGTCGTTTAGTTCCGGTGGCATGACTGTATGGCTTTGTCGTGGGCAGGCGCTCGGTCGTTTCAGAGCTCCCGGTATGGTTTTCGAGTACGGAGAGTCGAACTTGTTTGTCGTCACAAATGTTTGGGATCGTTTTTTATGTGAGGCTCCCCACTGTATCGGGACGGTTGTCGCCTCTTTGTGATGGAGTCTCAAGACTGAGAGCTGACCCAAAGGGGAGGCTTTTTCGCATCCCCGCCCCGGTACGCACTGTCTGTCGTTAGCGTGGGCGTGGGCGTGGGCGTTAGCGTGGGTGCTGATTTTGCCCTTTGTAGACACAGGACGGTATCGCTTATGACCGATTGTTGGATTTAATAATTTGAAATCTATGCGCCAGAATACAGGAAGTACTTCCAGGGAAGCTGTGAACACGTCTCTTTTCCCGGGAAAGAACTCACGGACAGCATGCATCTGGCGCAGGTGGACTTACTCGCACTTGTCCTGCCCCCTTGATTGCAGTTGTTTTCTTGTACGCATTTGAAGGGGATGGCGGCACGGTAGGTGCCACACGCACGATCGCACGATTTGGCGCCGGATTTTGCACTCAGCAGATACCGAACGGCTACCCTGAACTCTTCTCCAACAAAGGATGTCGCATTGTCCCGCTGTGTCAGGATAGTTGTCGCAATCAACAGTGGACGGCTTGTGACGGGTAATCTGCAGGAGCCGCCAGTCTGCTGCGGAACACTGGTCGCAACTTGAGTGGTGATTGGCTGCGCCTGTTTTTCACGTATGCCACTGTGTGTTGCCGTCCCGGGCTACGGCGATGGATGTGCGTTATGCCCTTCAATGTCTTTTGTTGTAGAGCCGGTCCGGGACAGCCGCGAACGAGTCTGTGATTCCAGAAAAGGGCGCACTGGGTCATAGTCCTCTGACTTGCTGGCCCCACAGACCAACGCATCAGACACTCGGCACAAGCAGCCTGGTTGGTGCAACGCCGCACGCTAAAAGACATGAAAGGCTTCGCCACTCCTCGGGCGCAGCTTGTCCGGCATCCGATCCATCGGCCGGCTCGGGGACCTGAGTTGCTGGCTGCCCCTGCTTTCGTTGGTGCCGGTGATTGTCAGCTGAGACACGGCAACATTGTTGGGGGGGGGGATCTTCCTCGAATGATTGCCGCACTCACTTCCTTGAAGCAATGAGCCTCTACAGCTTCTTGCAATCAGCTTTCAGTCTTGAGAGTCCGCCATCAAAAAACGACATCTGCCGCAGCGCAGCGGGTCCTGACATCCTTGGGAACGGGCATGGAGGAAGAATAGAAAAGCTCAGCGTAGACCCTGCGTCTCTGGCAACAGCGCCCTTCGGTGCCGACACAGCCGGGCACGCCCTTCTCGTGAGCAAGGTTTCGCAGGTCTGGATTTTGCGAATTGCAAAAAACCGCGACTACCGAGAAAAGGAAGTCAGGCGCAGTAGCTACCTCGTTGGAGCAGAGCAGCGTATGAGGAAACTTGTCCAGGGCCTATGAACGGCCAAGCACTCCAAAAATACAACCGGCCTTCGGCCTTGCCTTTATCATCGCAACCAGGCTGGCTGCCAAGGCTTGGGGCAGGAGGCGTCTCGTCCCCTCCCGCTCCAAACACACAGCGTCCCCGTCCTCCCATCCGGGGCATGGCGAAGTTCTGTCGGACAGTTAATCGCCAGTGCGGTACAAGCCGTCCGTACCCGGCTGGCGTAAGGGCGTCTCCTCCAGCGGTGCCACCAGCCGCCCCGGGGGACGGTCTGGTGACATGCTTTTGATGTCGCTGACAGGGACCTCCTTCTGTCAGGGCAACAATGCCGACAACGGCAAAGACGGCGTCACAGAGACGAACCCCGGGAAGGGGGAATTCATCCTGTACCTTCTCCTCTTCCCGCAGACTATGCCTCCTGGGCTGCCGTTTCTGTGGAGCTGGCCTCTGAATCACCAGTGGCCAAGGCCTGACTCTCCTCTGTCTGTTCCTTTTCCTCCGCTTTCGCTTCCACTGTTTCCTCTGCTTTCGCTTCCACTGTTTCCTCTGCTTTCGCTTCCACTGTTTCCTCCGCTTTCACTTCCACTGTCTCCTCCGCTGTCCCTTCCACTGTCTCCTCCGCTTTCGCTGTCTCCTCTACTGTTCCTTCTGCTGTTTGCCCCACTTGTATCTCCACGTCATCCTCTACGTCCTGGCACAGCAGTTCTGCCAGTTCTTTTGCCTGGGCTACTATGGCTTTCACCTGTGCCTCTTTCGATTTGAGCATTTCCCAACTCATCCGCTCAGCTCCTTCAGCCTGTTCCGTTGTGTCCTGAAAAAAATCATCTTCATCCAGCCCCCCGAATGGGCTGCCAAACCTTGGCGACTCACTCTGCGGCAAGGCCTCTGCTTGCTGCTGGCTGGCTTCCGGGTCGGTCTGCGGCTCAGTCACCAAGGAGCCCTGGTCACCGATGTCTTCTTCCTTTGAGCCGACTACAGGGAGGGTGCCAGTGGGACTCGCTTCCCGATACTCCACCGATTCTGGTGCACCTCCCCGTTCTGGTGAATATTTCCCTTCCAGTGCACCTTCCCGTCCTGGTGAATATCCCCCTTCCGGTGTGCCTTCCCGTCCTGGTGAATACCTCCTTTCCTGTGTAGCTTCCCGCCTTGGTGAATATCCCCCTTCCGGTGTACCTTCCCGTCCTGGCGAATACCTCCTTTCCTGTGTAGCTTCCCGCCTTGGTGAATATCCCCCTTCCGGTGTACCTTCCCGTCCTGGTGAATATCCCCCTTCTTGTGTGTATTCCTGCCCGTGTGAATATCCCCACTCCGGTATGTCGTCTCGTCCCGGCGAATATTGCCATTCGGGTGTGTATTCCCGCTCTGATGAGGAACCGCGGTCAGGTGGCGAATCCCACTCCAGCGGGAATTCTCGCTCTGATGAGTAGCCTCGCCCCGACGCCAAACCCGGCTCCGGTGTAATACCGCGTCCCCATCCCCGTGCGTAGTCGTCCGCCTGAGAAGGGCTGATGCCGCCGATCGGTTTTTGTGGACTGCCGACAGCAGACGTTGGCTTGGGTGTACGCCGCCAATCGCCCCAGCCGGAGGGAGGAGTTCGTGAGGTCCGACCTCCTGCAGACTCAAGGCGTGGCGAGACAGAATAAGCTCCCCCTTTTTGATGTGGACTCGTTCTGACAGAGTGGTGTTTGCCCCTGGGAGTGAACGTCTGCCGGCCGCCCCAGGACTGTGCCTTTGAAGGAGTCGGTATGTTCCGACTCTCGCTGGAGGGCGCCCTTCCCCAGGCAATGGAACGGTTGCCTGTTCGTGGCGGACTCTCGCCGGTGAGTCTCTGTGCGCCTGCCACCGCAGACTGGCGACCGTCACCCGTCTGAGCGGAGGGAGACAGAGGAGGCTGCGCACTTTGGCAGCCAGATCGGATAGGAGACATGGTCGTGCTCTCTCTCTCGTGTGATTTATCGATGTCAGCCGTCTCAATCAGGACTCAGGAAGCGACTGCAAGCGTCACCCCTTTCCCACGGCTTCGGATCTTCGAAACACGGACGGAAAAAAAGTTCCGCAGCTTTTACGCACCGCCTCCTGGAGAACAATGCCCTGTACCAGCACAACCAGGTGGCACAGTCGCTGATAAGTGATTCTTTGCATGCCCAGTCTGGCTGGTGAGGTGCGAGAGTGTTCAAGCATTTTCCCGAGAGAGAGCGAGAGCGGATCTTGTGGCACAGGATCGAATAGAGAGCGGCCTGACTACGGGCGCCATGGGACCTGTAGCTCCCGCGAACAGGAGAGCAAAATGCATCAGCCGATCACATGAGTGGTCCCTGTTTTCTTGACGTCAGAAGGGGCGGAGCAGCAGGTACGGCGTCACTGTCTGGTTTTCTCAAAGTCGCTATTTTTGATGAATCCGGAGACTAACAAGTTGGCAAGGAGAGGTAACTCATCTGTTTTTCCCGCGAAGCGCAGGGGCAACAAGGCTGCCAGCAGCAGAAATTTATCCTGGCCATGCCAGAAGGGAGGAAAGCAACATCTGAAGGCCCCTGACAAAACTTCCAGCCCTTCAGATCAGAGATGGGGGTATCAAAGCTTTTCTTTGAAGGGCAGAACAGCTGTTCTTTGTTATCAGAAATACTGTCCTTTTTGTCGGGGTATCTGTCTCTTCTCGTTTGAATATTAAAGACAGGGAAACAGGGAGACAGAAAGCACTTCGAGGCTCTCCGCTACTGAAAACCTGCGGCAATCACGAATTATCCTGGTTTTTGATAGCAGAAACTCAGGTGGGCGATTCTGGGGAGAAGACAGAGGGCGTGCGATCATGTCGATCAGCCCTGTTACGCACAACAGCGCGGCCAGCTGGTACGGACCGAAGCCCGCCTGGCACGGACTCCTGCTGGCTGTGTCCCGGGATCAATGACCTGTCCAGCGTCACTTGCCTTTTGTAGCGAAGCGATTCCGGTGCAACTGCGCCAGCTGCCCGACCAGCAGCTGGACCGCATTGTGGCACCCGGCCTCGCTGAGCGCTGTCAGCAATCGCATGAATACCCTGGAGTTCATCTGTTCGCTTGACTGGGAACTGCTGTCATCGAGCTGGGCAATGACCAAAAACAGTATGTTTTCTATCATGGTCTCTGCCACGCCAGACTGGTTACCAGCTTCTGCTGGTACAGGGGCATTCCTGACAGGGGCCATAAGTTCCTGGGCCGCCGGACAATGTATGACTTGCCCGATGTTGCTGGCGAGTTGCTTGTCAGCGAGCAACAGGGGTTGGCACTTATCGACAATTGAAGAGATCCAGCCAAACAGATCAACGCCACTAGAGCGGCGTTGTATATCAGCCAACAAAGTGGCGGCATCCTGCAGTCCATACCTGTCAAAAGGCGGCACTGTGCTGGCAGGGGCTGCTGCCTCTGCTATGACTGGCACCAAATTGCCAGCAGACATCGCCCACAGCCGCTCGACCAGCCCCTGGCTCCGGGCCTGCGGCCCTGATCCTGGAATCTGCTGCCTTGTTGTCGCAAGTCCCGGAGTCTGCTGCCTCCTTGGCAATGGGTGCTGGGTTATTCTCCGCACCTGCTCCTCTGTCAATCTGACGCAGTGGCCATGCACCTGCCCTGTTCTTTCAACTTCGTGCATGACTGTCTGAACCTGTTCCCCTTCCAGCTCAAGGGAGGCCCCTGAAATTGACCACTCATTGCGTCCCGGGGCTGACACCTGTTGCAGGCTGGCGTCCAGCGGCCCCTGTGGCTCCCGCCACTGGTAGCGCTGGTCGTTGAGTTCCTGTTCCTGCAGACGGGTCCAGATCTTGACGGTCGTATCATTCGCATAAGGAGTCGCCGGGAAGGGGGCAATCAGGTATTGGGGCATGGCTTTCCCCCGAATGTAGCTTGTGGTGGCGGGCCATGGCACAACAAGGCATGACAAAGCAACATCCTTGGCTCTATCGAGCCGACGTAGCAGGCACCTGCCCCAGGTATCGTAATTGGCGCGGTGCAGTACATTGACAAAAATGTGAAACGCTTCGTCATTCCTGGCGCGCAAGCTGTCCAGCACCCTCCCCATTTGCTCACTGGACGAGCTGAGTCTTTGGACAGCGCTCATTTCATCGGCACGCATAAATCCACCCGAAGCGGCGGGAAGACAGTCTTCCAGGGCGGCGTTGAAAAACACATGCGTTTTGAGTTCATCGGTGGTGTAGTCAAGCGTGACCCGGCATGCGATGGACATGGAACCCGTTGCAGCCGGGGCTTCTGCCCGACTCTGAATCAGTCCCTGTGGGGATGTGCAGGTCACCCGGGTGTTGTCGATGTGACTTGATGGTGCCGTCGTGAACAGCCCCTCCGGGTTCTGTGGACCAGCAGACGCACCACCCGTTCGCGGTGACATCATAAGGGGTTGCGTGCTGCCGACAATGGATGCGCCCCAGCCGCTCCAGGCCGACGAAGCCGGCGCAGGAGCACCTCGACTCCTGATGCCGGCCATGCTCTCCAGAACAAGGGAACCACCACCGGGTTGTGGCGGACCTGTGCGGGCCGGTTGCTGTGCACCTGCGACAGCGGACGGACGGTTATCACCACCTGGCTGAACGGCGTGGGACTGGGAAGGCTGTGTGTTTGGGCAGCTGGACCGGACAGGCAACATGTGCTTTTCTCCCTGTGCATTCATTGATTTCAGGCCATCTCATCAGAACAACAGTGACTTGAACGTCAGCTCTGCCTGACTCCAGCGCCTGAAACTTGGACCACAAGAAAGGATAAAAGTTGCTCCACTTTCGCTGCTGTTTGCCAGTCCTGACACTCACTCGCAGACTTTGCTCCAGACGTGCTGGCAAGATGCAAAGGCACAAACCTTGTTGCAGAAAAATCGGGCGCTGATCTTTTTCCATCAGATCGAACACACAGGAGCCTTGCCAGGCACAGCGTGCGACAGCACCTCCTCGAAACGCGGGTAAAAACGCACCTGTTGCCCACATGTGTCCCACTGTCTTCAATGCCGGAGGGAAGGAACATCGCGAGTGGCATTGTCATGCTACTTTCCACAGCAGTTATTTTCTGCAGTTCAGGAGACTCGCCAACCGATCAGGGAAGCTGCTTGGGCCTGCGGTGCTGAGACAGCGAGCGGTGCCCAAAGACTGTCAGCGGCCGAAAGTCATCGCGGCGCTTTCGGGCGGAAGAACAGTGCACCCGGTGGACTATGGCGCAACTTGCCTGACTTCAGGCCAGCGGTGATGCCGTCAACCTTTTCTCTGAGGAGGCAGACAAAAGGCGAAGAGCATACCGGGAACGGAGAATCTGTTCGAGAACCTGGCTTTATGCCGCAGAGACAGGAGCATGGAGCCGGAAACCGGTGTTCACTCGTCGAGCTGGCGTCCTGCCGCTCTCGCGCAACAACGAATTCTCATGCTCCACTCTGTGCTGCTCTTGTCATGACCGCGCACACTGTCCTGGACAGGTTCTCAGATCCTTAGCGGCCCTCGTAGGCAGGGAGCCCAGCTGCCACCCTTTCAAGCAGCCGTATTATCGTATCAGTAGCCTGATAACAGCCATGTCCACTGAATGCGTTCAGCAACACCATGAACTGGTCAACGGCCCGCTGTCTGCTTGCAAAGTCATCCCCCCATATGAACGCGCCACCAAGACTACTCAACAGATCATTTGCCCTTCTCGAGTGGGTCATGCCGCTGCCTTCCCATCTGTCCAGATGGTAAGCATTGACGAATTTCCGCTCATTCCTGTTTGCAAGCCAGGTTGCGACATTAGAAAACTGGTCGGCCAGTTGCTTGTCCACTGACAGCGGAGCTCGGGCACAGGCGATAACGCTGGCGATTTTTGTATCGTCAATATTCGGGTTACGCTGCAAGCGCTCAAGCAACGCAAGGGCCTCGGCCAGGCGATACTGAGGATCGCCCCCCGCCGCTGTGCTGGACGGCCCTGCTGCCGCGCTGGTAGAAGCTGACTGTCGGGCGGCATGGCTTTTCGCTTGTTCCTCCAACGCCGTTATGGTTTGACGCAGTTGCCCCATGGCTGCGTCCTGCTTTGCAACGGTCTCTTCCAGCTTCTGAATCTCAACCTCTTGAGTGGCTATCGTCTCACCTTGTCGCTCAGCCGAAGCACTGATCTCTTGCCACATAGCTACCTCATCCTTCTGATAGGCTATCTTGTCCTGCTGCTCGGCTATCTGCCGATCCTTTCCGGCCAGGCTGGCCTCCAGGCTCTGGATGTGAGCCAACGCAGACTGCAATTGACCTTGCAACACGGCGACCTCATCTTGCAGCTGGCGCTGCTGAACGCCTGCTTCACGACTGCCTGCCACTGGCGTCTCATTTCTCCCCTGGATTTCTGGAGTGGATGTAGGCCGTGCGCTGGCGAAGGCCTGCGCCTTTTGTTCCAGCTCGTCGCCCCAGTGTCCGTTATTGGTCTGGCGTAACAACGCCACAAAAACACCGAATTCCCGATCGCCCTTTGTGCGCAGAATATTCAGTATTTCTTCCATTTTTCCCATATCGCCGGACTTTTCCTGAACTCTCTGCGTCTCTCCGGAATCCATAAACCCCCCGGCAGCTCTATGGACCTTGTCTACAAGAGAAACGCTTGTCATCACATACGTCTTGAGTGTCTCTCTCATAGCCTCAATAGCATCCGCCTTGGCTTGGCTCATAGAACCAGCGCGGGAACTGGGGGATGCATGAGCCCCGGGCCCAAATAAAGAATAAGAGGGGCGTGCTGTTGAATTTGTGCTGTACATAATAATTTCTCCTGCTTTTGTTGATTGCATAAAGTCGTGGCGCAGGAAAAGAGCAACAGTGCCTTTCCCTGGCCCCTGAATAGTTAGAGAGAAAGGCAGGTCAATAGGTTCCCCAGCAGGTAGCCAGATCTCTTCTCAAAGCTTGGGTAAACACCGCAGCAGCAGGAGACTCAGAGGGAGGCAGAGGCTGTGTCAAAAGCCAGTGGCCGGAAAACAGTCCTTACGATAACCCGGTTTCGCTACCTGACCTCGCCGGGATAAAACACGGGAGACGGCTTGAAACTGCCTTTCGTGCGTGCTGAACACTTCAGGCCGGGGCTGGACGTCGACGCATAGACAGGACGCCGGCCAAAGGCGGCGAGAGCGGCATTTTCAGAGACATATGTCGCTCAAGCTGGGGCGCATGCTTGACGAAAGGCTCTGCCCGCCGCCCGGTTGTGCGCCAGCCTGGTTGTGCGCCAGCCTGGTTCATGTGTTCTTTGCACAGAGTGCTTTGCGTTTCCGTCGTTTTCCAGCATACAAGTGCGACTGTCCTGTACTTTTGCTGACCGGCTTTTGCTGACCGGCTTTTCTCTGGACCTGTGTCGCATGATCCTGCACTGCAGGTGTCCATCTTCAATGAGGCCAGGCACCAGTATTGCTGTGGCTCCAGTAGCTTCCGACAAGCGGCCGGCGGCCTGGGCGATGCTGACTTTGTACTGCTGCCTTTCCTCGCTCAGCTCCTGACTCTTGTCTCCTGGCATCCCCCGGCCCGGATGGCAAGAAAATCACCTGTGTCCGGCAGGACACCCTTGTCCGATGCTTTCAAGCCCGTTGAGAAGCACGTCAACGGCACTGAAGCAGGCATGCTCATTGAGTCCTTGCAGCAGCATTATCCACCAGTCGACAGCTTTCTTCTGGCTACTGAAGACTTCACCCCAGCGCCATTTGCCTGCAAAACAGTCCAACATTCTTGACAGCTTCACGCCGGGGGCCAGCCCCTCCCAGCTTCCCTTTTCGTCGCGGTTGATGAACCCGCCGTCCTGGTTCACTACCCACTCAATAACAGGATCAATTTGGGTACATAGCTGATTGTCTTTTGTCAGCTCGGGCTTCAACCGGGGGATAACCTCCTGGATATTTTGATCGGTAACGAGCGGGTTCTTTTGCATTTGCTGCAAAAGGCGCCGGGCCTTTGCCAGGCGATCCAGATCAACCAACGCCGCCCCCGGGCTGCATGAACCTGCTGCCGGAGTGATGGCCGGTTGTTGCAAGGATGGCCGCTGCCGTGCCAGTGTCTGCTCCAGCTGCGCTACTGTGTCCCGGAGCTGCGTTATAAGCCTGGCCTGGTGCTCTATAGTCTGGTCCCGCTGCATCAACGCGGCATTCCACTGCGCCGTGGCACACTCTGCTCTCACTGCCTGCTCTTCTATGGTGGCAGCCTGTTGGTCTCTCTCTCTTTCCACCTCGACGGCGTACCGGCCCAGTTGAGACCGCATAGCTGCCAACTCGACCTGCTGTTGCCACGTCTGGCTTTCCAGCTGACGTATCCGGGCATTGGTTGCACTGCTGTCGGTCACTGGGCGCATCTGCAAGGCTGCTGGAGACTGTGCAGACGTGCCGCCGCAAGTCAGCGCTTCTTCTTGCAGGCGCCTCCCCCAGTATGCGTGACCGGTACAGCCCAGTACGTCGACAAAGCTATCAAACGCCCTGTCGTCTCTTTGGAGCAGGGTATTCAATACCTTGTCCATTTTTTCCCTGTTACTGGACAAGCTCCTGATTTCTTGTACTTCTTCGCACGTCATAAAACCGCCTGCGGTTCTGACGAGCTTGTCTTGCAAGGATGTATCCAGCCTCACGTAGAGCCCGAGAGCGTCTCTCAGCCCTTCAACAGCCAGCGCCCTGGCTTCGCTTATAGAGCCAGTAGAAGAAGCATCGCGGTGACCAGGGCGGTTGCCAACCATAGAGATGGCTGATGAATGACCTGTTAATGGTTGCATGAGACCTCCTCCTGCTTGTGATGGGGTAACCTGGTAACGCAGCAGAAACAGTGAGTGTCCTTCGTTTCTGTCTTCGTCTCTGTTTTCGTCTCTGTAGTGATTGGATAACCGGGGGCCTGCTTAAGTTCCCATGCAGGTCCCCACAGCTTGTCCCAAAGGCTTGCCAGCACCGGGCTGGTACAAATTCAGGGGGGCAAAGAGAGGCTGAGCACAAATGCCAGAAGCCAACGGCCAGAAACAGCGCTTCCTGCAACAGGGTTGCTCAGTGTGAAGTCGCCGAGGCAAAACACCAGGGAATGCTTGACGTTGCCCTTTGTGAGCGTCGCAAGAATCAGACAGAGGAAGGAGGTGGACGAACAGGGAGCCTACTGGCCAAAGGCGGCGCAGGACAACAATCCGTGTATCGGAAACATCTGTCGCTGGACCGGTGGCGGCTGACTGACGCAACGCCTTGACTGTCGCCGGGATCTGCTCCCGCCAAACTTATGTCTTATTGCCAGAGAGCCCTGCTTTGTCGTGGTTCCAGCATAGGTACACAGTCGATCTCATGCATTTACCAGACAGGGGACGCTTTTATGAACCTGTGTCGCATGATTCTGGAATAGCTGAGGTTGTCCGCAACACAGACGGACTCCCTGTACGCCTGTGGCTCCGATTTCCTGGAAAGGTGCGAACAGGTCCGCTGATGGTAGCTGCCCCCTGTCTCCACATGAATGCCCCCTGCCCCCAGCCAAGGAGGCCAGGGTCACGCGTCCCGTCCGGCCGCGCGCCCTTGAGCAACGTTTTCAAGCCCTCTGAGAAGCATGTCAGCCGCGTTGAAGCAGCCATGCTTATTGAGTCCCTCCAGAAGCATCACCCAGGCAGCGATGGCATGCTCCTGGTTCCACAAGTCTTCCGTCCAATAGAAATGCCCACAAAAAGAGGTCAGCATTTGTTCTACCTTTTCCACAGGGGAGAGTCCCCTCAAGTAATTTTGGAAGGTGCGATTGACGAACCCTTTTGGTTGGCTCACAACCCAGGCAATGAGAGGGGCAATTTGGTCGCATAGCTGATCATCAAACTTCAGGGAGGACAGGTAGAAGTCGATAACGCCCGCGATTTGTGCGCTGGTAATGAGCGGTTTCTTTTGCATGTCCTGGAAAATCGTCCTCGCCTTCTGCAGGCGATATTCACCAGCAGACTCCACCTCTGCACCGGATGAGTTTGCTGTCGAAATGGAAGCTGGTTGCCGCTGGAGTGGCCCGCCTTGTGTCTGCTGCATCTGCGCTATGGTGTGACGCAGTTGCGCTATGGTGTCAGCCTGGTTCGCTATAGTCGCATCTTTCTCCTGGCTGCTGCTCTTGCTTTCTTCCGATGCAAAAGTCTTTATCAGTTCAGCCTGCCGGGCGATCTGGTATTCCTTGTTTTTCACCTCCCTCTCGGACCGACAGAGACGGGATCGAGTGGACTGCAGTTCGGCCAGCAGCCACTCCACCTCACTTTCCAGCTGCTGCACCCGGGCATCGGCTGTACTGCTGCCAGTCACCAGAGCCCGGTCCTGCTGCTGTGCTACCGGAGACGGCGCCAGTCCCCCGGTGAATTTTCGAACTTCCGTTTTCAGCTCATCCCCCCAGCACTTGTAATTGGAACGGCCCAGCAACTCGACAAATTTTTCGAACGCATCATCGTCTTTTTCGCACAGAATCTTCAGTAGGACGTCCATTTGTTCCGACTCACTGGGCTGGCTTGTGACCCGTTGCGCTTCAGCAAAAGTCATAAAGCCGCCTGCGGATTTCGAAAGCATGGAAGTCAGACTGATACTTGGCCTTACGTAGAGCTTGAGCCTATATCCCAGCTGCTCGATGGCATGAACATTGGCTGCACTCATAGAGCCATTGGCGGCTGAAGAACGGGTAAATGAATGGGCTACCACTGATGCAGGACTAAAATTCAACATGGGAATCCCCCTTTCTTTCGCTTCATCCAGATTGCGATACGGGAGGGATGATAATCCTCCCCTGTTGTTATGTTGGAGAGTCGGACCGGGTTATAAGTTCCTTTGCTGGTCCCCCGGCCTTGTCTCCACAGGGATGCCTCACTGCCCCCAGGCAGGAAGTGGGTCACGCGTCTTGATAGGCTTCACGCCCTTGGGAAACGTTTTCAAACCCTCGCAGAAGTATGTCAGCGGCGCTGGAGCAGCCATGCTCATTGAGTCCCCGCAGCAGCAGCATCCAGGCATCAATGGCATACTTCTGGATCAGCGCGCTGTCACTCCAACGGGAATGCCCTTTAAAAGTGTCAAACAGTTTTGACACCTTGTCGGTGGAGGAAAGGCATTGCCAGTTCCTTTGTGTGGGGCCGTTGATAAATCCACCTCGGCCCACAACCCAATTGGTGAGAGAGTCCACTTGTTCGCAGAGCTGCTGGTCATTCGTCAGCTCGTACATAAAGCAGGTGATAACGCCAGTGAGCTTCTCGTTGTCAAAGTGCGGGTTATTTTGTAGTACCTGAAAAAGTGCCCGGGCCTTCTCCAGGCGAGCTACTCCCGCGGACGCCGCCTCTGCATCGGATGAGCCTGCTGCCGGGTTGGTTGCTGACTGCTGCTGGAATGCCCCGCCTTGTGCCTGCTGCTGCGCCAGGGTTTGCTGCAGCTGCGCTATGGTCTGTTGCAGCTGCGCTATAGTCGCATCCTTCTCCCTGGTGGTACTCTCCGCAGTCGCTGACAGCATCGCTATGACCTGATCCTGCCGGGCGATCTCGCTTTCTCGTATTTCCACCTCGCCGATGTAATGGTGGAGTTGGGATCGCGTGACTTCCAGGTCGACCTGCAGCCGCTGCACCTCACTTGCCAGCTGCTGCACCCGAGCATCGGTTGTACTGCTGCCAGTCACCGGAGCCTGGCCCTGCTGCTGCGCTGCCGGAGACTGTGCAAGTTCCTCGCCAAATTGTTTAGCTGCCTTTGCCAGCTCGGATCCCCAGGCCTCGTAATTGGCATCACCCAGCAGCTTGACAAAGTTATCGAACGCCGCATCACCCTTTTCGAGCAGAATATCCAGCAAGGCGCTCATTTGTTCCATGTTGCTCCCTTTGCTTGTGACCTGTTGCACTTCAGGACGCGTCATAAAGCCGCCTGCGGCTTTATTGATCTTGTTATGCAAACCGTTAGTTAACAACACGTTCAACACAAGACCTTCTCTCAGCTTCTCAATAGCCTGAGTCCTGGCTGTACTCATAGAGTCAGAGCGGCTGCTATGGGCGGCTTGATATGGCACTGACCCGAGAGTGTGTTGTGATGCTGCACGAGTACTAAACATAAGAACTTCCTCTTTCTTTTGATTGATTCACGGTGTGATGCGGGAGTGGAAATACCCCCGCATCGTCATATTGGAGCCTCAGACAGGGCGATAAGTTCCTTTGCAAGTCGCGCATCTGTTCGCAAAGGCCTGGCCGACACCGCAAGAGCAGGTACTCAAGAGAGAGGGGAAAGGAGAGGCTGAGCAAAAGCCCCAGAATCCAAAGACCAGAAAAAAAGACTGCTGCAACAGCTCTCCTCGCCATGAAGCCACCGAGCCGACCTGGCGGAGGCGGATTGAAGCGGCCCGTTTTGTAAATCAATTCTTCCAGTCAGGGAAGAACGTCAAGGCCTTGGTAAACTGGGAGAGAGCTTGCCAACGACGGCAAGGGCCAAGGATTCATGATTGACATCCTCCCCGTTCTCGAACAGGACTCAGGGGCTGATCAGTGCTGCCAGGCAGCACACTCTTTTGCAAGGTCCCCAAGCGCTCCTACCAGGATGTCAGTGGCCTTGGTGCATCCATTCACATTAAATCCTTCCAACAGCAGCATCCATTGATCGGCAGTCTTCTTTTTGCTGGCCAGGTCATTGCTCCAATAGAATTTCGAGCTAAACATAGCCAATACCAGTTCTACTTTTCCAGGAAGGGGATGGGCTTCGCAGTGCTGCTTTTCGTAGGCGCTAAAACAGCCACCGTTCGTTGCAAGAAAGTCAGTCACACTATCAATTTGTTTTTGCAGCTGAGCTTGTAGCGCAGGCTCCCCTGTCAGCTGGCCTTTGAAGAAGGTAAGAACAGCACGGAGATCAGAGTCGCTAATATTGGGATTGCGCTGCATTTGTGCGAACAACCCGCGAGCCTCTTCCAGGCGATGTTCTCGAATAGACTGTTGTGCTCCTGTTGAGGAAGAACTGGCTGCCGGACGGGTCGTGGCTGCCCTGCGCGATACCCAGCGCGAGGCCATGCTTTCCATCTGCTCTACCTGCAGCGCCTCCACTGTCAGACGCAATTGTTCTATTGTGATTTTTTGTCCGTTGATGATTGCTCGCTCTTTTTGCAGCGCCCTTTGAAGCTTTTCCTGCTCCTCAATGTAGAAGTTGAGCTGCAAGTCGCGAGCCGCCCTGCTATAGACGGTGCGGGTCGGTCATCTCAGTGTCGAAGCCGTTTCCCGTTGAACTGACAGTCGGTGGCTGGAGACTGTGAATGCGGCAGGCTCCTGCTCCAGCCGCGCTCTTGTTCGTTCATGCTTGTTTATCAGGGGCGCTCTGCTTTGTCATCGCCTGGCGTGTCAACGCAGCTGGTCCCGTATGTCTTACAGCTTGGCTTTAAGCTGACCGACTTGCTCCAGGGACGCCTGCTTGTGCCCTGCTGGTGCACCCACTGAAGACAGACGAGGCGCAGGATCCAGAGAGTTCCGGCTGTCAGCTGCCGGTGGCCGGGTCGGTTGCTGTGCTCGTGCTTGCCCAGCTGGCGGTGTAGGCCGCCCGGGCGGCTGGTGTTGTTCCACTTTGAAATACCATCCATAACGTGGATGGAGCCAGATCAAGTCCTTGCAGTAGAAAAATATCCAGTCATTGAAGGCATCAAACTCGTCATCGCCTTTGGAGAGCAGCATGCTCACTATCTTCTCCATTTTCCGTGAACTGTCCGGCTGCCGGATGACCATGGCGACTTCTTCACTGTTCAGGAAGCCACCTGCATCTTTGTGGAGCTTGTCTTCCAGGAGGCAATCCACCTCGACATGCCTTGTGAAACAAGCCTTCAGGTATATGAGGGCCGCGCGGTTGCCCTCGTGCAGCCTGCTGGATGCGAACTGCGGCGCCGCCGGGGAAACGGTTTTTTCCGGTGAAATTTTGCAAGAAGATACGGACCGCCCAAGCGTCGCCGGGGAGCGCGCCTGTGTCTCCCGGGAATGCGCAGGAGTGCTTGGAGAACACCCGTATGTTGCCGGGGGACATTTAGTATGCATGACTGATTTCTCCACAGGGGTATGAGTAACTTCAATCCCTTGAGCTGGAGCGGAATGCACCCCATCTTGCCCGGGGACTGAGCAGAGTTGGGCTGCGGAAACGAGAAAAAGTTCCATCCTATGATCGAGCTTTCTGCGGAGCCGGAGCAGTGCACACCGGCTACGCAGAAAATTGTGGGGACATCAAAAAAAAGGGGGGGCAGTATTAGCTCGCCTCCGGATACCAGAGGCGCAACCCCATACACACTTGCCTGCCTGCGGGCGGAAGATTCGCCAGCCTCTCGCTACTGAGCGACTTGCAGCTCAGCGAGCAGCACCTGGGTAGCGCTATGGCAACCCTCTTGATGCAAGGCTTTCAGAAGATTCATGAATACGTCAGTGTTATGTTTCTGCAACCTCTTGCCATCATCGGCGACAATCCTGCTTACAAGCTCGTTCATAGTGCTTACTATCAGCTCCCTTTTGGGTGCTGTCTCTTTCAGGCGGTAATAGGAAATCTCAGGTATTGTTTCAGTGTTCTTCAGGTGGACCAGGAACTGCTGTGCCTGCTTCTGAAGCTGCTCGTCCTTGCTTATCTGATCCATGCAGACACAGAGAGTTCTTTTGAGCTTCGCCGCCACGCTCACCCGTGGGTTCTGCACGATATCATCCACCAGCACGCGAGCTATCGCCAAGCTGTCCGCGTCCTCGACCCAGAAGCGGGGAGCGTCTGCATCTGCGGAGACAGACGGCGAATCGCGGACCGGTGCGGGCTGCGCCCCTCTGGCCGCCGCCAATTGCTGCTCCAGCTGCGCTATTTTCTGATCCTTGCGCACCAATTCCTGCTCGGCCTGCGCTACTCGCTTCTGCAGCACCCCTATTCTTTCCTGCTGCTCCTGTCGTTCACGCTCCTGCTCTGCCTGCAGCTGACGTACTTGCTGGCGCATTTCCGCCAGCTGGTTTTGTGTCCGGCCCAGCTGGATCTGTGCCTGCTCCAGAGCTTCATCCTCATCCTCATCCTCCACCGCCTTTCCCGGCCCGCCTGCCGATGCAGAGGGCGGGGCGTCCGGCGTGGCTTGCATACGCGCATAGCTTGCGGCTTTTGCCTCCACAGCATCAGCCCAATGGCCCATGCTAGAGTCTCTCAGTATCCTGAGAAAACTGTGGTATTCCTTGTCCCCTTTAGCGCTCAGGATCTCAAGGAATTTCGTCATTTGCTTATGCTGGGTTCTTTCCCCCGTGACAAGCGCCGCTTCCAGGTCACTCATGAAGCCACCTGCTGCCGCATGCATGCGTGCGCTCAGGTGCATTTTGACATTGACATTGACCATCAAGTCATCCCGCATTTCAACAAGCGCTGTCGCGAAATGGGGGGACATGTCACCAGGTTGCGGTGTGCCGCCCATCTGGTGAGGGGGACGCTGACTTGAAGGCGGTATAACGCGAGGGCGCTGGCCTGGGATCATGGGGTTTCCTCTTTGTTCGAGAGTGGTCTGATCGTCGGGCGGGAAACAGAACTACATTCCTTACCTATAAAAACTATAGTGCCTCTCCAGAAGTGGTACCCAACATGAGAGATGTCATAAAAGCTGATGGTTGAGAGCCTGATCAGGCGATCTCCTGATCTGCATGAGTTCTGATAATTCTGGTTTTTTTTATGATGCCAGAGTGCTGGCGCGGCTGATGCCGACAAGATTCCAGATCCTCCTCCAGTGCTCCCTCACCACAGCTTGCAGCAGGTTCTATCCATGCCGGCAAGCTCCTGGTGCGGTTCGCCATGAGCGGCACTGCAACAAGCGGTGGCTCCACATGCTCCACCGTCCGCAAGCGGCACCAGACATCTCCTCGTCCGCATGACGGGACTCCACGAAGAGCCAGAGCAGTTCACATCTGCCGCAGAAAGCGGTCAGGTCATCAAGAGAGCGGGGACGCCGTTTCACCGCGCCGCCGGGACACCGGAGACGCCAATCCATATGCGTCCACCCATCTTCAGGCGGAAGGTCCACCCGCCGCTCGAAACTGATCAAGCAGCACCCTGATGGCGTTGTGGCAACCCTCGTAATGCAAAGCTTTTAGCAGGTTCATGAATTTGTCGATGTTATCTTCCTGTGCTTCTTTATACTGCCGAGGGACGGGAAAGGAGACGGGGATCAGCATCCTGTGGACCTCTTCCATGGTCTCTCTTATCAAATCTCTTTTGCACTGTATGTCTTTAATGCCCTGGTAGGACGCATTGGGTATTGTGCCAGTTCCCACCAGATGGCTCAGGAGCGAATGTATCTTTTCCTGGACCTGCTCGTCCGCGCTTATCCGCATGATGCAGGGGTGGATAATGCTGCGCAGCTTCGTCGTCACACTCACCTGCGCGTCCAGTTCAAATTCGTCGATGAGGTCGCGAAATGTCCGCAGAAGGCTGTATTCGTCACCGGTCCCGGAGCGGTGGGAGCCCGTATCGGCACGCTCAGGAAGCGACTCGCTGACCGGTGGGGACAGCTCTCCTCTGGCCGCCGCCAATTGCTGCTCCAGCCGCGCTATTTGCTGGTCCTTTTGCGCCAGCTGCTGGTCCCTGTGCGTCAGTTTCTGTCCAAGCCGCGCCACTTTTTCCTGCAGCACCTCTATTCTTTCTTGCTGCTGTCCTATGGTGTGCTCCCTGAGCTCCAGAGACTGGCACTGCATCCTTATGGTCTTGTCACGCCGCGCCAGCTCCTGCGCTGCCTGGCTGCGCGCCGAGGCCTGTGACTCCTGTCGTGGCTGCTGAGCTGCCCAGTTGTGTAGATTGTCGTAATCTGATTGCAGCTGACGTAGTTGCTGGCGACTTGCCGCGAGCTGGTTTTGTGTCTGGTCCAGCTGGGTGAGTACCTGCCCCAGGGCCGCTTCATCCTCCAGACTGGCTGCATGTTCCAGCGATACCCGCTGCGGCCCGCCTGCCGGTGCAGAGGGCTGCGAGCCCGGCCGGGCTTGCATGCGGGAACAGGCGTCAGCTTTGTCCCGCACAGCCTGCGCCCAATGGTGCATGCCAGCGTCGCTCAGCATACCAAGAAAAATTTGGTATTCAGTGTCGCCTTTGCCGCGCAGGATCTGCAGGAATTTTGTCATTTGCTCATGCTGGGTCCTTTCATTCGTGACAAGGGCATATTCCTCATCATCCATAAAGCCACCTGCGGCCTCATGCATGCGTGTCTTCAGATACATGTTGACATTCACATTGATCATCAGAGCCCTCTCCATTCCAATGAGAGCACCCTTGAAATGGGCGGACATGCGACCGGGGTGCAGCCTGTCCTCTCTTGAGTAAGGAGGAGGCGGATCTGATGGCTGGACAGGCTGGATGCCGGCCGAAGAAATGGGGGTCATGGTGTTTTCTCCTTGTGCGATAGCAGGTCAAGTCGTCGGGCGGGAAACAGGGCTGCTTTTCCTGTCCGTGAGTTCTTGGAGTTCAAAGACCTGCGAAAGTTCCAGGACTGATCCAGATACCAACCAACAGCCGGGACTGCGTCTTGTTTTTCTGACCGCCTGGCAGCCCCGGTGGGACAGGAAGCCGGTGTTCACCAAGTGGCGCACAGAACCCCCTTGCGTTTTTGCCAACGTACTCGTCAACCCCGGCTTTGGCAGGCTCCGACCCGTAGTGGCGCGAGAAAATGCCGCGACACTACGGTGCCCGGCAAGATATCAGTGCGCAGCTGGCTTGCCTGTGGCTAGCTCTGACGGCTCCCGGAATTCGTTGCTGCACGGGCAGCACTTACCGCCTCGGCCAACTGCCGCTCCAGCTGCATGATTCTCTGATCTTTGTCCGCCAATTGCTGTTCCCGCTGCGCCGCTCTTTGTCGCAGCAGCGCCCTGTTCTCTGTCAGTAGCTCTACGGTTCTCTCCTGCAGTGCGAACATCTGGGCATACAGTGTTGCGTTCTCCTCCTGCTGCACAGTGATCCTTTTCAGAATTTCTACGCCAGCTGCGCCAACTTGCTGCTCGCCTTGCGGACCCAGCTGCGCCTCGCGTTGCTGGACGTCATAGTCGCTTTGCAGCTGACGCACTGCCTTGCACTTTGATTCAAGCTGCTGCTGCATGATGCTCAGCCGTCGGAACACCTGGTCCAGAGTTTCCCGATCCTGCGCAGACGCCGACAGCAGGCCCGGCTCGCTTGCTGATTCCTGGAGCCCGGCGACGGGTGCCGATGGCGTCCGGGAGAATTCCTCTGCTTTGTCCTGCACGGCCTGGGCCAAATCCCCCAAGCCAGATGCACGCAGCATGGCAAGGAAAATGTTGTACTCGTTGTCGCCTTTTCTGAGCAGGATGTTCAACAGACGCAGCATACGTTCATGCCCGGGCTTTTCATCCATGACAAGGTAGTATTCCGTGTCATCCATGAAGCCACCGGCATCTGTATGCATGTGAGTCTGCAGGGAAGTCGCAACATTCACGTTGAGGATCAGCTGTGACTCCATTGCAAGAAGTGCTTGTCTGTAATGGGGCGACATGGGACTCAAATGCAAGGCGGTGCTTCTTGAAGCGGCTGCACCTCTTGAAGCGGCTGCACCTCTTGAAAAGGCTGAGGAGTATCCGGCTCTTGAAGAAGATATGGCTCTTGAGGGAAGGATGCCTCTTGAGCGCAGGACACCTCTTGAGCGCAGGCAGCCTCTTGCAGAGGTTCTGCCTTTTGAAGATGAGGTGCCTCCTGAAGACGCTCTGCATCTCACGTGGGGAGACGGCCCCAAGGGCTGCTGGACATGCTGGCTGCCGCTACCGGAACTGGACGGAATCATGGCTATTTCTCCTGGTAAGAGGGAAGACACAAAGGCAGACAGGGAAATAGAAGAGCCTCCTCCCCTGCCCTGCTCTCAGGGACTTGGAGTGCAGCAGACAGGAAAAGTTTCATCACGGAAACAGCGGCAGGCCGAAGACGGAGGCCAGGTCCCACTCTCGACACAAGAAGTGAACAGCAGCGGTACTAACAAGCGTAGGACAGCTCTTCCTCAGGCAGGCACAACTCCCGTGCCAACAACCGAACGGCATTGCCACAGGCGGCATTGGCCAGAACCTCCAGCAGACCACGAAAAGTGTTGACGTTGTCCGTGTGTGTCTTCCCGTCGACGGCATGGAGGTCGCCACGGACCTTGTCGCACAGCATGCTTATCTGATCTACCGGGGAAGCTTGTGCTTCTATGTTGGTGCAGGCCAGGGAGCTCAGCGTGCCATTGGCCTTCAACTCCTCAAGAATCTGCTTTATATGGCTGCCGAACTGTTTGTCTGCGACCAGGTTGGGCTGGCTGCGCAAAATGGTAAAGCGAAGCATTCGCGAGACGTCCTTTCTGGAGTATTTCAACATCTCGTCAAGCAGAAAAACGGCTGTGCTCAAGTGGTAATCGAGAATGACCCAAGGGGCATCAGCATCCTGGGAAGCGGAGGCTGCAGAGGGTTGATCAAGACTTCTGGCCAACCGCAACCGTTGCTTCAACTGCCGTGTTTCCTTATCCAGCTGCGTCATGTCGTTTTCCTGCCGCTCGACTGTTTGCACCAGCCTCTTCATAGCCTGATCCTGCTGCATCTGACTCTGTTCGTACTCTGCCAGTCTTTTTTCCTGTTCCTCTATGATCTGATCCTGCTGCGCGAGTCTCTGTTTGTACTGCGTTTCTGCCTTCAGCTGGTCTGTCAAAATCTGATCCTGCCGTTTGACCACCTCAGCATGCACCTCCACCGTCTGGGCTTGGCCCTGAGCTTCACCTTGAGCTTGCTTGAGTTCTTGCTCAAGCTCCTTGACCCTGCGCTGTAGCTCATCAACGCTCGCTTGCAGGCGGCGTTCCTGCCGATGGCTTTGCTCAAGCTGGCAGAGCGTTTGATCGAGAATCTGCTCATCAGCCACTGCTTGTGGCGAAGGCACAGACTCCAGAGAAGACTCTGTTGTGCTAAAGCGTTCGACTTTCTCCAGCAGCGTTTCGATCCAGTCCGAATTGCCGGAATTTTGCAGTACCTCCAAAAAGCGATCGTAGCCCCTGTCGCTCTTTGTGAGCAGTATGTCCACCACCTTTTGCATTTGTTTTCTGGGCCCATTCTCGTCCGCGACCAGGCAGCATTCCTCGTCGCTCATAAAGCCACCTTCGCTCAAACGGAGCTGATCGAGTAGAAGCAGAAATGGGTAGACATCTTTCTCCTCCCGCCCGAGCATGTCTTGCATATCGACAAGTGCGTGCTTGTTGTGCCTGGACATGGCGCCGGCGCACGCGCCCGTATCCTGTGCGCGACCTGAAGAAGATCCGGAATGCAAGAGTCCGGAAGAAGACGGGGATTGCGAGGCACCAACATTAGAGGGCAGCATAGATGTTTCTCCTTGTATTGAACTTTGTCGATCATTGAGCAGCAAAAAGATTCACCTCCATCCTGCCCTGACAAAAGTTGGAGTGCCGCAGGCGCAAAAAGTTCCCGTCCAGCTACTGGAACCACCAGTCCGCCCTGCTTTTTGTCTCAGTCGTCACTTTGACAACTTCTCTTCTCCTTGGGCCGGTGCCCCGGTACGGCAAGTCGCGAACTGGATAGTCGGTGGGTATAGTGGGCGGCTTACGGCGATTGAAAATGCAAGGTCAGCTGTACTGAATCTTATGCCACAAGCGGCCCACCTGGCCCTGTTGCACCGGTTGTCCTCAGAACACGAGAGTCCTTACCACTCCGGATAGCCCCGTTGCTGGCGACAGAGGCACAGCTTCTCCATCGTCATTCCCGTGAAGGCGGGCATCCATCTGAGATGAAGGTATTTGATTCCGGGTTCATTCGTTGGGGGGGGACTTGTCAATTGCCGCCTTGGCGAGGATGACGGGGGCGCAACGGGAATGACGGGGAAGCAGCCGGGATGGTGGAGAAGGACGGGGGGATTATGCCAACTCACTGAACGCGAAAGTCCGTACCACTCCGGATAGTCCTTCTCTTGGCGACAGAGGTACAGCTTCTCCATCGTCATTCCCATGACAGCAGGCATCCATCTGAGCTGAAAGTATTTGATTCCGGGTTTGTTCGTTGGGGTTGGCACTTGTCAATTCCCGCCTTCGTGAGGATGACGGAGGAGCAACGGGAATGACGGGGAAGCAGCGGGGATAATGGAGGAGAGCATGGGGATTATGCCAACGCACTGAACGCGAGAGTTCTTGCCACTCCGGATAGCCCTGCTCTTGGCGCCAGAGGCACAGCTCCTCCATCATCATTCCTGCACAGGCGAGAATGACACAGCAGGGCGCGGGAATGACGCAGGCGTCAGCGAGGGCAATCGTCAGCCTTTTCCACGCAAGCCCAAAGCCGTCTCATTGATCGCTGGAAAACAAGCGCGCCATAGCATGCGCGCGGTCCCGGCAAGCGGTCATGGCCTCGGCGACAAGAGCTGCGAGTCCCCCCTTTTCAAAGCTTTGGATGGCTTGCTCTGTCGTTCCTCCCGGTGATGTAACCCGACGACGCAAAGCGGATATATCCTGCGAATGGGTTGCTGCCATCCCGGCCGCTCCCCGGGCAGTCTGGACAACCAATTGCGAGGCCTGGTGGTAAGACAACCCCAGCTGCTGCCCTGCTGCGATCATGGCTTCCATCATCAGGAAAAAGTAAGCTGGCCCACTACCGGACACGGCTGTGACTGCGTCTATAGCCCCCTCATCCTCGCACCACAGGCTTATGCCAACCGCCGTCATCAACTGCTGAGCTCGCTCTTTCTGCGCTTCGGACACCCTGTCGTTGGCGCACAAGCCGGTAGCACCCCGCTGCAGCAAGGCCGGTGTATTCGGCATGGCGCGCACAACGGCCATGCCCCCGCCCGCCCAGTCATCCAGGCTGGAAAGAGTGATACCCGCTGCCACGGAAATCAAAAGTGGACGCTGTTGCTGCAGACTCTCTGCCAAATCTGACACCACCGCTTGCATGAGCTGTGGTTTGACGGCGAGGACAACAATGTCGGCCTGCTGTAGCGCTTCATGATTGTCCGCTACCATCTGAATGCCATGCCTCAGGAGAGCATGATCGCCAGAGCCAGCCGAGGGGCAGGCCGCAACTATCCGATCAGCAGGCCATCCCTCGTGGACCAGTCCACCAATAAGGGCACCAGCCATGGCTCCTGCCCCTATGAATGCCAGAGTGGGCATCTCCTGCATGGATTTCTCTCCTCTTATTTTTCCATTGGGTGCCCCAATAAAGGCACGGCTGCGACATTCAAACACTCAATCACTCAATGGACCAGCGGAGTAAGCAGGCCAACGAATCAGTAGAGAAATGAAGCAATAGGATATCAGGCCAACAGGTCAACAGGTCAACAGGTCAACAGGTCTACGGACTAAAAGGCCAGCATAGCGACAGCTAACAGACCAACCTATCAACAGGACTCCAAGTCACCAGGTCACCAAGTCAACGGACCAAAAGGCCAACCGAACAACGGCCAATAGCCCAACGTATCACCGCGTCATCGGACCCACAGATCAACAGGTCTCCCGGTCAACGGACCAGAAGGCCAACCGAGCAACGGCCAACAGGTCAACGCACCACCGCGTCATCGGAGCAACGGAGCAACTGGTCTCCAAGTCAACGGACCAGAAGGCCAACCGAGCAACGGCCAACAGGTCAACGGAGCAACGGGTCCCCAAGTCAACGGATCGAAAGGCCAACCAAACAACGGCCAACAGGTCAACGTATCAACGCACCACCGCGCCATCGGACCCACGGACCAACAGGTCTCCCGGTCAACGGACCAGAAGGCCAACCGAGCAACGGCCAATGGGTCACCAATTCAACGAACCAAAAGGCAACAGAGCGACAGCAAACAGGCAAACGTATCAACGCACCACCGCGTCATCGGAGCAACGGAGCAACGGGTCTCCAAGTCAACGGATCGAACGGCCAACCGAACAACGGCCAACAGGTCAACGTATCAACGCACCACCGCGTTATCGGACCCACGGACCCACGGACCCACGGACCACCAAGTCTCCCGGTCAACGGACCAGAAGTCCATCCGAGCGACAGCCAACAGCCCAACGTATCACCGCGTCATCGGACCCACAGATCAACAGGTCTCCCAGTCTGCCCAGCAGCCCCACCGCAGTCCCATCAGTGCATCAGTCCAGAAACTTTTTGCGTATCCAATAATCAGCGCTGACATAGCGCCCTGCTCCAAAAACCAAAAGTACCAGCAGCATGATGAGGTAGGTGACAGCAAACTCCATGCCATTGTTCAGTATCACCGGATCGCCCAGCTCGGTGATGTAGTTGTAGCGCAAGGGAAAGTTTTCACCCAGCCACGCCATGAATCCTTGCAGCCTTTGGCTCGATTCCATGTGCTTGTTTGCTATTGCCAGCCAGCCGTTTCCCCAGTGCACCATTATGCTGGCACCTGACATAACAGCCATCAGTGGGAGTGTCATAAGCCGCTGACACAGGCCAAATATAAGAGATATGCAGCCAAGGACTTCTGTCGTCGTCACTATGAGAGCCATCAGCAGAGGAAAAGGCAGTCCCAACCCTCCCTCGGACTCCGGTGTCGAAAACCAGGCCAGAGTTCCAGAAAAACCCAGTACCTTTGAGCGGGCCCCTACAAAAACAATAGGAATCAGGTACAGGCGAACAGCCAGCAGCACAATAAAGTCGCCGCAGCTCGCATAGCCACAGACTTTATCGCCCAGTGCAACCAGTTTGCGTATCATCACTCTCTCCCGTCACGAAAGCACTGCACAAGATCACAGTCGAGAGCAAGATCAAGCCAGGCGTGCAGCCGCTTCCTCTCTTCATCATTACTCAGACCCCTGCGAAGTTCTATAGCCGATAGCCCTTCAACAGCAGCCAGAAGTGCTGCCAGAAACTGGCGGTCCGAGTTCCGCAAAGCAAGGGATATCACCCTGTGCTGCCTGTCCCGAAACAAGGCGTAAACTGTTGGGCGAGCCGGCTGCGGAAAATGAGTCCAGGGCAGTGTGTCAGGCGAAAAAGGTAAAGACACACATACCAGCGTCGGGTTGGTTTTCAACCGGTAGTCATCCCGGATGCTGCCCGCACAGCGCAAGGAGGACGGCACGCGCGCGCCCGTGTTGCGAAGACTGAGCAACAGCCATTCGTACTCCAGCAGCGTAAGGGCCAGACTGTTAGCCTCTCCTGCAAGACGAGGCTGCATAAAGCGGACAAACTCAGATGCCAGTCTTGAAAATTGCGGTTCCAGAGAACCATGAGAGGCCAGAAAACGGGAGGCCAGCTCGCTTGGCTCCCCGGGCGGAAGACAGGCCCAGAAGCAGGGAAAGGCCGCTGTAACAGCGTCCCTGATGTTATCCAGTACCAGCCGTCGGTAGCACTCACCACCACCGGGCGAGACATCTCGACCTCCGCCCCGCCTTATGTGCCTCGTCAACTGTTCAGTTTGACGTACAAGCTCGCTTGGGGGAGCAAGCGGCGGGGCACAATGTTTCTGCTCTTGCATGGACAGAATCATGAATATATTTCAGCTCGGCACATAGCGTATTCAACGACGGAATGTTGTTATCCCTTTCAAGCAGGACAGGCCTTGGTCCATGATGGTCGAAAACAGCCCGGGCCAGCGAGAGCACCGCTTCCGGTACCTCGCACCCGTGCGAGTCCATGTAAAGCCCCTCTTCACTCAGATAATGACCAGCCACATGCATGTAACGAATGGACCGCCCCGGAAGGGACCTGACGTGCTCCATCGGGTCCAGTCCGCGATTCTTGCTGTTGACGTACAGATTGTTGGCGTCCAGCAGCAGCTCGCACCCGCTCTTCTCCACCAGCCGGGCAAAAAACTCTCCCTCCTGCATCTCTCCAGCCCAGGAGTGATAGCTGGTGATGTTCTCAAGCACCAGAACACGCTGCAACCTGTCTTGCACCCGTCGAACCCGGTCTGCAAAGTAATCCAGGTTGCGTTCGTGCCGCGGCACGGGGATAAGGTCATAGAGGTAGCCCTGGCTGTCACGGGTCAGACATAGATGCTCGCTGTAAACAGCAATCCCGTAGTCATCAAGAAAGTTCTTGACGCTATCAAGGAATCCATAATCCAGCGGGCATACCCCGGCGACAGAAAGACTCAAACCATGCGCCACCAAAGGGTAGCGGGAGGCGATGGCATCCAGCCGCTCGCGCCGACGGCCACCAGCATCCATCCAGTTTTCCGGAGCCAGCTCCAGAAAGTCGATATCTTCCCGCCGGGTCCCGGAGCACAGCTCAGCCACATGGGGGGCACGCAGCCCCACTCCCCGGCTGCTGCTCGTCAGCTGTTGGAACACACCCCAGGTCTCACCTGCCCGCCGAGATGCGAGAGCGGAGTCTGGCGGGAAGCACCACCCCCTCCGGCAATGCCACAGAGCCCATCCCGGGCACAGGACACACGACCACTGGCACTCGTGCTGTCAACATCAAGCTGACCATATTTTTTCGCTTCACCACATTTGCCCTCGGCGCAGCGTCCCCCGTGCTCACTTTCAAATTCGTCTTCTTCAGCTCCACTCGCTCCAAGGGCCGTCGTCTCCAGCACCTGGGGCTCCGGGGGTGCCTCTTCTGCCGAGGACAGTGGTACACAGGAAACCGGGTTAAAAACCGCGCCCACAACTATAGACAACACTAAAGGGGATCTCATGACAGCATTCCTCCGGTTCAGTTTTCATGTGACACAAGCAGGGTCAACTTTTTCGGGCCTCTGGATCAAACGAGAAACAAAAGAGGTCCTGGCCCGCAAAAACATGACCATCGTAGTGCTTGCTGACCTCAGCCAAGGACTCCGTTTGCAGCCGCAAGCCCTTGCCCATAAAGTGATTCAGTAGCAGCACCTTGGCACCAGACTCTTTGGCAATCTCCCCGACTCTGCTCGGCAGGGCATGCATCTTCCGTGACCCGGGTCCCGCGCTTTCATCCAGGGCCATGGGCATAATCAACAGGTCAGCATCACGGGCAAAGCGCGGGAACTCACTATCCGTTCCGTTCTGGTCCGGCGACAAGACTATACGTCGCCCACCCACCTCCACGCGCCAAGCTATGGTCGGCACGTTGCCATGCGGCACAGACTTGGCGTAGACAGTCAGGCCTCCAGCCCCCTCATAGACCTTACTGACCTGCGACCTGTCCTTGTACTGCAATTCTTTACGCTCGAGCCGGAGCTCCCCTCTTCCGGAGCTGCTGCCGGAGCTGCTGCCGGAGTCCTTCAGCAACCCTGACAAATAGGAATAGGCCCCCACGCCGTCTCCAAACTGGCGTCGCAGAAAATCCTCAAGACCTGGAAACGCCTTGCTGCCAGCGGGCCCCGCCACGGGAAGCAGCCCTGAGCGCGATGAAAAAACAGCTCCTTTGAGTAGCGCGGGCAGATCGCAGACATGATCGGTATGAAAATGGCTGAGACCAATAAACGCCAAATCCTCCAGGGAGGCTCCGGACTGCCCGAAGCGCAAATAGGCACCGCCACCTATGTCGAAAAGAAGAAGCGCCTTGCCTTTCCACCAGAGGACAGTGCTGGATGACGCGCGCGCGTCATCAGATACAGGCCCCCCCGTGCCCAGAAGCTGCAGCGCAAAATCTCTGTGCGCACACTGGCCCGGGCTCGCCGCCCAACCCACATTCGTAAGAAAGACGAAGGGAACGATCAACAAAAACCGCATCAAACGGCAGGCCGCAGACGCAAGGGAGCCTGAATACACTGTTATCCCCTCCAACATTTACCGCCTCCTACCTACATCTACATTCATTCGGTCCCTGCGCATTCATTCGGTCCCTGCGCATTCATTCGGTCCCTGCGCATTCATTCGGTCCCTGCGCATTCATTCGGTCCCTGCGCATTCATTCGGTCCCTGCGCATTCATTCAGTCCCTGGCATTCATTCGGTCCCTGCGCATTCATTCGGTCCCTGCGCACCACCAGTGTCGTCCAAGGCCAAGACTTCCCGCTTGCAGGGCTTCTGCCGCCCGCCCCTCGTAACACCGCCCTGGAGGCCGAGTCAGTGTAGACACGACCTGGTGAAATGCAAGTTGGACCTCCTCTTCGACCTGAGAGTAATCACGTTGCCAGGCAAACCTGTTGCGTCTGTTCTTGAGCAAAGGGAAAAAACCTTCTACCTTCCACAGGACCGGTAACAGGCAGCTGAGCATGGCAGGCGGTGCCTGGCCACCTCCCGATTGGCTGTACCCATGAAGTCTGCTTCGCTTTTTTACTCTCTCTTTCTCGTCTTCACAGGTGCCGCCCTCCTGGCAACCTTCGCGCTGGCAGGACGTCAGCCGCTCATTGTCGTCTATATAGTGCTTGGCAGCTTGCTGGGACCTTCGGTCAGCGGCGTCGTGGCCGATGTCGCCCTGCTGTCAGAGATGGCACATGCCGGCATTATTCTGCTGCTGTTTCTGCTGGGGCTGGATATGAGACCCAGTCATCTGGCCGGCATGCTGCGTAAAACCGCCACAGTGGGGCTGCTCAGCTCTTTCATGTTTGGTGTCGCCGGATGCGGTTATGCGTACTTCCTGGGTTTCACCCCTTCTGAAATTCTGATCGTTGGTGGCACCGTCATGTTTTCCAGCACCATCATAGGGATCAAGCTGCTGCCCACCACCGTGCTGCATCACAAGCATACAGGGGAGCTGATGGTCAGCCTTCTGCTTCTTCAGGATCTGTTGGCCATCCTTGTGTTGCTGCTGCTGTACAACACAGACGACATAGCGAGCGGTATGGCCCCGCTGCTGACTGCCTTTGCTGTGCTGCCGCTGCTGGTATTCGTCGCCTGGCTGGCGGTGCGCTATGTGCTTCTGCCCTTGATGACGCGCTATGAACGTTTTCATGAATACATATTTCTGCTGGCCATCGGCTGGTGTCTGGGAATGGCTGAGCTGGCACATAGCCTCGGGCTGTCGGCAGAGGTGGGAGCCTTCATCGCAGGTATCATGATAGCCAACCATCCTATCGCACGTTACATCGCCCTCAACCTCAAGCCCTTGCGGGATTTTTTCCTGATTTTGTTTTTCTTTTCCACCGGCGCCAGCTTCGATCTGAAACTGCTGCCGGAGGTCGCCGTTCCGGGCATGGTGCTGGCTGTAGCCTGCCTGGTACTGAAACCGGTTGTCTTCTGGTGCTTCCTGCGGCGCGTCAGCGAGCAGAGCAGCACGGCGCTGGAAGTCGGTGTGCGTCTGGGTCAGAACAGTGAGTTTGCGTTGCTGATTGCCACCATAGCTACTGAACAGGGTGTCATAGGTGCTGCCGCATCCCATCTGATCCAGGCAGCCACCATTATGACGCTGCTGGTCTCGTCCTATCTGGTGGTGTTCAATTACGAAACGCCCATAGGTGTCTCTGAGCGCCTGTATCGTGACTGAGATTTTTGACCGACACCTGCTTCGGGCGGCAGTGCTCCCGACGTCCAGGCTATATTTCTGTTCCTCAATTCCTTCGCCAGGTTAGAATGTCGCCCGACGAGCCCGTCCGGGAATCGCCCAGCCCCCGGAGCTGCGGGGCTGCATCCACGAGGTATCTACATGATGAAACCAGAACCAGGTATGGCACCTTGGTCCCATGAGGACTGGGTCGCGTCTGGACATCGAACGCTTGAGGCAGAGCTTCAGGCCATCTCCGGCCTCTCTGAACGCATGGACCACAATTTTGCCAGCGCCTGCACCACCTTGTTGGCCTGCCAGGGGCGCGTGGTCGTCACAGGCATGGGAAAATCTGGCCATGTTGCCAGAAAACTGGCCGCGACCCTGGCCAGTACGGGAACACCTTCCCTGTTCCTGCACCCGGGAGAGGCACTGCACGGCGATATGGGCATGGTGACGTCCAAAGATGTCGTTATAGCGCTGTCCAATTCCGGCAGCACCCGTGAGCTGGTCATGCTCATGCCGCTATTCAAGCGCCTGGGTGTGCCGGTACTGTCCCTGACCGGCAATCCTGATTCCATCCTGGCCCAGTCAGCAGATGTGCACATCAATACGGGGGTTGACCGGGAAGCCTGCCCGCTGGGATTGGCACCGACCTCCAGTACAACCACCACGCTGGTCATGGGTGATGCCCTGGCTATCGCTCTCCTGGAGGCCCGGGGATTTACCAAAGAGGATTTTGCGTTCTCCCATCCCGGGGGGCATCTGGGACGCCAGCTGCTGTTGCGGGTCAGGGATATCATGCACACCGGACAGCGTCTTCCTGTTGTGCACAAGAGCACAGCACTTCGACAGGTGCTGATGGAAGTCACCAGCAAAGGCATGGGACTGACAGCCATTGTCAATGACAAGGGCGTGCTCTGCGGCATATTTACAGATGGCGATCTGCGCCGCACTCTTGACCAGGGGCTGGATATAGCAAAGACCCGCGTTGAAGAAGTCATGACCGGGCACTGCACCACCATCGCTGCTGACGCTCTGGCGGCTGAGGCCTTGCACTTGATGGAAGAGCGTAGAATCAACGGACTGATTTGCACTGATACAGAGCAAAAACCGGTGGGTGCGCTCAATATGCATGACCTTCTGACTTCCGGTGTGCTATGAGAATTCTCTCCTTTCCACGGACGATTGCTGCTGTTGTGCTGCTGATGGCTGTGGTGCTGCTGGCAAAGGCAGTCGCAGAGTGGCTGGCATCTTCTCCCGGAAAGACAACCGGAAGACATGCCTTGTTGGGGGCGAGTGGGGAACCGGTTCCGTCCCTGTTTCTTCGCGATGTTCAGGTTGTTGAGTACAACAGCGAGGGGGGCCGCGCTTCCACGCTGGAGGCCAGCCAGATTCGGCATTTCGAGAAGCAGGATGCTGTTCTGCTTGAGCAGCCCGTACTCCACACCCGTAGCCTCCCGACTTCGCCGGTGTTGCACGCGCGCGCCGACCGGGGACGAGCCTCCCATGATGGCACCATCCTGGAGCTGACAGACAATGTCGTCATCACGCAGCCGGGTAGTCATTCAGCCGGAAACCGGCGACTGGAAACCGAGTTTGTCACCCTGGATACAGCCCAATCACTGGTCTGGACTGACAACCCGGTGCGCCTTCTGAGTGCCATGGATGATATCACGGCAGAGGGAATGCGCTTTTTCTACGAGAAAGACAAGCTTCAGCTATCCGGGAAGGTTCAGGCTGTTCATGCCCTTCGTTAGTCTTGCCGGTCAAAGGACTGGAATCACCCTGACCCTGTTGTTCAGGCTTCTGACAGCGTCTGTCGCGACAGAGACGGCCTGGGCTCTGCCTGAAGACCGGAACAAAGAAATCCACATCCAGGCTGACAGTGCAGACTTCGACCAGAAGGCCGGCACAGCGGTCTATCGGGGACGCGTGGTCATGACGCAGGGCACCATCCGGCTGACCGGCGATCTGGTCCGCCTCTGGTTCAAGGACAAAAGCATCGACCGTCTGGTGGCCCAGGGCAAAGGGCAGCTACCTGCTACCTACAGTGAAACGCTCACGCACAGGGAAGGCGGAGCGGATACTCTGCATGCCCGGGGACAGACCATCGACTATGACCGGACGGCTCAGCTCCTTGTTCTCGAGAAACAGGCGCACCTTGAGCGAGGCGATCGCCGGCTGAAGGGCGACCGGATTGTGTACAACAAACATAGCCAGCGTGCCAGTGCCAAGGGACTCCCCGGTCAGGACGGGCGCATCCAGATGGCACTCCAGCCCAGGTCTTCGGCTGCTGGAACGGCAGCTTCGCCTTGAGGCATTTTCTTCCGGGATCTTATCTTATATGAAACAGCTTCAGGCACAGAATCTCGCAAAAACATACGGCTCAAGGCCTGTTGTCCGGGATGTGTCCCTCAGCATCAAAACCGGGCAGGTGGCTGGCCTTCTGGGCCCCAATGGCGCGGGAAAAACAACCTGTTTTTACATGATTGTGGGATTGGTTCCTGCCGATGCGGGAAGACTGTGCATAGACGAGCAGGACATCACCCAAATGCCCATGCATGCCCGGGCAGGTGTTGGCATAGGGTATCTCCCGCAGGAAGCTTCTGTTTTCCGCAAGCTGACTGTGGCCGAAAATATCATGGCAATTCTGGAGTTGCGTCGCGATCTGGATAAAAAACAGCGTATGACCCAGCTGGAGAGATTGCTTGATGAATTCAGCATTCACCCGGTGCGCAATAGCCTGGGCATGAGCTTGTCGGGCGGTGAGCGGCGCCGGGTCGAAATCGCAAGGGCTCTGGCTATGGAGCCTGTCTTTATATTGCTGGACGAACCTTTTGCCGGCGTCGATCCTTTGTCAGTAACAGATATCAAGCAGATCGTAAGCCACCTGAAAAAGCGGAACATAGGTGTGTTGATCACCGATCATAATGTGCGTGAGACCCTGGATATCTGTGACCAGGCCACCATTGTCAGCGAAGGCCGTGTCATAGCAACAGGCGACAGCCAAGCCATACTGGCCAACAAGGCCGTCAGGGATGTGTATCTGGGGGAGAATTTCCGTATTTGATTCGTCTGCTTTGTACGCACCTGCGGCTTGTCTCCTGCTGTCTGCTCATAAAGGATCGAGGGCTTGAGAAGATTCGCTTGAACGCCGGTTCCGTCGACCGGGAAAGGATGGAAACCCACTGATAAAGAGGGAAAGCCAATAGTCTACCAGGCCAGCAGGACGAGCCCTGGCATGCCGCATTGACGACGAGCCTTGTTATGTGGCGACTCTGCCCGAAGTGCGGTGCCTTGTCTTTAATCTGGATGAGGCTATCATGGTCGGTGCCTGGCTGATAGCCAAGGGGGTTGTCTCTCTTCTGGACTCCGGATGGAGCCAGAGGCAATCCGGCCCTCCCTGTTGCTGCCGGAGGCATCAGAAATCTCGCCCGTCACGGTGGGAAGCAGTCACCATAACGATCAACAACAGCACACAAATGCCTCAGCCCCGGGCAGGGTCACTGCGATGAAAACATCTCTGGAACACAAACTGCAGCAGAGGCTGGCCATGACGCCCCAGCTGCAGCAATCCATACGCCTGTTGCAGCTTCCTGCGCTGGATCTGCAACAGGAAATTCAGAATGCACTGGCCAGCAATCCCCTGCTGGAAGAGGAGCCAGGATCCGGCAGTAGTCCGGAGAGTGACCAGACTCCCGAGGACGCTCAGCTGACAACCCCGCCAGAGCATCTTGCGGCGGCAGCCGCAGCTGAACATGAGAGCCCGCCCGACGACCGCGAGGAGAGCTGGGCCCAGGCTATTCCTGAAGATTTACCTGTTGACAGTGGCTGGGAAGACATTTATCCCACGAGTGCCCCTTCTTGTCTGGCCTCCACGGACAACAACGCGTCTCTTTCCAGCTTTACCGAGGCTGTCGGAACCCTGCATACCCACTTGCAATGGCAGCTTGACCTCATGCGGCTGTCAGAGAAGGAACGTCTTGTGGCACACGCCATCGTTGATGGTATCGATGACAACGGCTACCTTTCGGTTCCTGTCGCGGATATAGAAACCAGTCTGGCGGATACGGACCGCGAACTCGTGGAGCCTGTGTTGCGGCTTGTGCAGCAGCTGGAACCATCGGGTGTTGGCTGCCGGGATTTGCGCGAATGCCTGCGCATCCAGCTGGAGCAGCTTCCCGATAGTCCAGAAACCCGTGAAGACAGAAACAATCTTTTCATATTGATAGACAAGCATATCGACCTGCTGGGGCAACGCGACAATGTCCAGTTAAAACGCCGGAGCGGTCTAGCTCAGGATCAACTGCAAAGTGCCCTGAAACTACTGCGGACTTTCACACCCCACCCCGGCGACCGGTTCCAGACTCTGCAGGTCCAGTACCTTGTTCCTGATGTGATTGCCAGAAGAGACAGGGACAGCTGGCGAGTGGAACTGAATCCGGAGGTAGCTACCCGCGTGCGCGTTAACGCCCATTACGCCACAATGGCATCGGGGGCATCGGGGCGGGGGGCAGGCTCCACAGACGGCAACGGAAAAGATGGCCTGCCAGGTCAGCTCCGGGAAGCGCGCTGGCTGATAAAAAGCTTGCGTGATCGCGATGACACACTGTTGCGGGTGGCTCGTTGTATCATCGAGCACCAGCACGACTTCATGGAGCAGGGAGCCGGTGCCATGTGTCCCCTGCGCCTGCAGGATATAGCTGCTGCGACCGGCCTTCATGAGTCGACTGTATCCAGGACTACAACCAACAAATTCATCCACACCCCCAGGGGCACTTTTACGCTGAAATACTTTTTTTCCAGCCAGCTCAGCACAACATCGGGCGCGGCCTGCTCTGCGACGGCCGTTCGCACACTGATCGGAAAGTTGATCAGGGAAGAAGACCCGGCGGCTCCGCTGAGCGACAGCAGAATCACTACCCTGCTGTCCCGGCAAGGCATCAATGTCGCTCGCAGAACGGTGGCAAAATACCGGGAAAGTCTGGCATTGGAGCCATCACACCTGCGCCGATGCTCCGTCCCCAAGGGAGCGCCGGTTGGTGATGCCTGTTGACCTGTTGACCTGTTGACCTGTTGACCTGTTGACCTGTTAAGGCAGTCAGAGCGAAAGAAGCTCAAGGGCCAGACCGAGTTGGCGAGCCAGAGCGCCGCGATTTTCCTTGCTGACACTGAGCGCCGCCTCGCAAGCCTTGGTGCGTGCAGCAGAGTCTCCCAGCAGGCGGAGCACCTGTGCTGCCAGATCTTCGCTGGAACCAAGGCTGACCAGCGCACCGGCTTGCTCCAGCGTTCGGTTGACTGCCTCAAAGTTGAAGGTGTGCGGGCCTGTCAGCAGAGGCTTGCCCTGTGCTGCCGCTTCCAGTGGGTTATGACCACCGCGCGGGACCAGGCTGCCACCGATAAACACCAGATCTGCTGCGGCATACAGGAGCAGCAGCTCTCCCATGGTGTCGGCCAGGAGTATATCTGTCCCGGCAGTAACGGCTTCCTGCAAGCTGCGACGTGCCAGTTTCCAGCCGCTGTCGCTGAGTTTCTCATACATCGGCTGAAAGGCTTCCGGATGCCGGGGAACGACCACCAGCAGGACGTCATGACGGTACTGACGTACCAGGCGCCAGGCATGGGACACCAGGTCCTCCTCACCGGGGTGCAAACTTGATGCAATAACAATCTGATGGCCAGCACGCCCGGATAACCACTGTGCTCTGAGGTCTGCTCCCTGGCGAGGCAGGGCATCGGGCAGGTGCAGATCGTATTTGAGCGTGCCCGTCACGCGCAGCCTCTCCCGGGGAGCTCCCAGGGCGACAAAGCGGGAGGCATCTTCCTCGGTCTGTGCCGCAATGCAGGTCAATTGACATAACATTGTGCGAGTCAATGCCCCCAGCCTGCGGTAGCCCCGGGCAGAGCGCATGGAGAGCCTGGCATTGGCCAACAAAACGGGGATGCGACGCCGGTGGCAGGCCGCCAGCGTATTGGGCCAGAGTTCGGTTTCCATGATGATGACGAGAGCCGGACGAACCCTGTCAAGAAAGCGGGCAGCAGCGCCCGGGAGATCGTAGGGCGCATAAACATGAAAGACGCGTCCGGCGCCTATAGCCTCCCGATGCATC
>MPMQ01000048.1 GCA_002238585.1 Kistimonas sp. bin40
GCAACCTTGGCCTCCTCTGTGCGTCTGAATACAACACGATGTACAGCCCGGATGGTCGTTATCTCGTGAGCCAGCACCCCGTCTCCCACACCGGGCAGGTTCCCTGTCTGAGTATCTGGCGACGGGAAACGCGCAGCCTGCATCGGGCGAGCCTGTGCTGCCTCGACCATCCGCTTGTCGACTATGGCATGACATTCAGTGCCGACAGTCGCCGGCTATTGGTCGTCAGCCAGGAGGGGAATCTGCTGATATGGCAGCTGCAAGCCGAAGGCAGCTGGCACTCGTCCCTGATAAGGCGCCTGTGTCACCAACCGGTCCTGGCGGCAAAATTCAGTCCGGATACCCACTGGCTGGCCCTGATAACGCGCACCCGGTTACTGATATTTGGCGAGACAGCATCCCATGCCTGGCAGGAGTACTGCGATCTACGCTGGATGTACGCGCAGGCGCCCTTCTTCCTGGTCAGTGTTCCACCTGATGCCATGGAATTCAGCACCGACAGTCAGCATCTGCTGCTTGTGGACCACGGGGACGCCTTCGTTTTTGAGCGCGACAACACCGACTGGCAGACAAACAATATTCGTCCGGACGCCCTGCCCAACTTGTCTTTTTACAAAGCGGGCCAGCTGTCACCCCGGGCGAACTGGCTTGCCCTTGTCTTGCATTGCCAGGTAGATCTTCCGCAGTTACCGCGCAATTGCGACATCCTTGAGCTGTGGCAACGCCATAACGAAAGGCCGTACTGGCGTTTTTTCAGCAAAAGGTCTTTGACCATTGCAAGACCCTTCTGCCCTCTGGCGTTCAGTCCCGATGAACGGCACCTGGCCCTCCCCGAGCGGATGGATAACGGCAATCCCTACGTATCAGTCCTGACCCTGACGCCAGACGGAAACTGGATGTCTGCGTTCGTGCTGCAACTGGGGCCTGATCTCATGGCGCGTGCATGGTTCCCAAGTATTTATTCGATCGGTTTCAGCGTCCAGGGCCGTTACCTTGCTGCCACGGCCTACACCGGCGTGCAACTCTGGCAGTACCAGGCCGGCGCATGGAGACCGGTGGTCTGGAAAGACAGCCAGTGTACTGAGATTGACACCACGCCATCCTTTGCTTTTTCTCCGGATGGCTGGCATTGCGCCCTGTCCGGTGGAGACGGGGGCAGCCTCAGCCTGCATGGCCCGGGCCCCGGCGGGAGATACCTGACCAAAATGCAGGTGCCCCAGGGGGAGAGTCTGCGCCGCATGCTGTTTTCGCCTGATGGTACCTGCCTGCTGCTGTTGGGCGGTGAGGGTACAGCTTCTGGCTATCGTGGCTATGCCCGCTTGCTGCATCTTATGCCGGCAGCCGACACCGAACCTTGTGACCGGACAGCGACCGGCGTGATTGTCGCAGCACCGCAGGATCACTTGATGATGACAGCATCAATAGTGAAACGCTCCTGAAGCCGCTCTGAACTTTGTGCTGTGTTTTTTGTCCCAGTCCCGGTATCCGTTGAAAACCGAGCCTGCCTCCCATGAGCCTTCCCGTTACACCTGCACCCGGGGTGCCTTCAGGCGCGCCTGAGACCCAGACTCCGCAGCTGGCAACCGCTTTTGCGCGTCAAGTCGCGCCAGGCCCCGATGGCCCGGCAGCCACGGAGCCATCCAGGGTATTACAGCTGCCCGGGCGGGATATCGCCCGCTGGCCTTGTTCGCTGCTGGAGCTGGTGCTGTGCCACCTGGAGCTTGCTGACCTGACGCGAGCCGGTCAAACCTGTCGCCGCTGGCACGAGGCGGCCAGTCGTTACAACCTCCAGGCCAGCAGCTTTATACAATCCTTGTTGCCTTACCACCGGCACCAGCTGGAGGCAGCACTGGATGTACAGCTGGGCAAGCGCATCCTGTCGCTCTGGTTCAGCAAGCTGCCGGCCGACTACGCCCGACCAGAAGAGCTGGCGTGGCTGAGCGGACCACCTCCGCCCTGGCACAGCCTCTTCTATGCCCTGACGCGCCAGATGCTGCGTTCAAGGCAGCTCTGCTTCGAGAACGCCAACGCCTGTATTCGCTCCGTGTCCTCCCTGGCGTGTCTCAGTCCGGATGGCAACTACTGTGTGACAGCACACAACAGTACCGACACCCTGCATGCCGGGCCTGTTGACAGTCTGAGTGTCTGGCAGCTGGGAACACGCGATATACAGCTATTGGACTCCTGCCTCCCTGTCAACAACCTTGCCCATCGCGCCCTGTGCTTCAGTGCCGACAGCCGTCGCTTTTTAGCCATGAATGACAGGGGGCTGCTGCGAACATGGCAGCGGCAGGCAGACGCCAGCTGGCAGCTGTGCGCGGTCAGGCAGCTGTGCCACGGGTCTGTGCTGCGAGCACAATGGAGTCCAGACACCCGCCACCTGGCCCTGCGCGTCCATGCCGGTGTTGTCCATGCCGGTATTCTTGTGTTTGATGAAACAGCACCCCAGGTATGGCAAGAGCAGTACCGCCTGTACTGGGAAAGAGATCTGCTTCCCGACGAGCTCTTCCAGAGCCATTCACATACGATGCACTTCAGTACCGACAGCAGACGCTTCTTGCTCCTTGCCCCCTCAACAGCCGTCATTCTGGACCGCCGTGACGCCAGATGGCACGCACAAACGCTGCCGTATGACGCGCGGGCGGATGCGTACGAAAGAGCCAGCCTTTCGCCCTCGGGGGATTGGCTCGCCATAGTTTACGGGGGAGAGGGGCTCAGACAACTGATGTGCGACAGCTACACCCTCAGGCTATGGCAATACCGTGACACAGGGCGCAGTTGGCAGCTTGTCTGGCAAAGCCCGTTTGCTGGCACCGGGTTCGGCTGCCCCCTGGCGTTCAGCCCCGATGAGAAACAACTGGCTGCCACCGACCGGCTGGAGAACGGCAATGCCTGTGTGACAGTCTTGACGCTGCCCCGGCCTGACGAGGACATGCACAGGGTCAAACTCCAGGTGGGGCCGGGCATTGCGGGCCCGCGTTTATCCAGTGGCGCGATCCAGGTCAGCTTCAGCAGCCACGGGCGTTACCTTGTGGCAGCCGTTGGGAGCGGCGTGCAATTCTGGCAGCGACAGGGCGCATCCTGGGAGCCTGCCATCTGGATAGACAATGGCAATGAGCGTCCTGCGGCAATGCCGAGCGTGGCGCTGTCTCCGGATGGCTTCCATTGTGCTGTACATACAGGGCGAGCCGACTCTTTCGCTGTTTACGGGCCTGGTCGAGAAGGTCTCCTGCAAAAAATGGAAGTCACCATGGAGGGTCTCATGGTGACGCAGATGCTGTTCACGTCCGATGGTACCCGGCTGCTGGTGTCCGGCGAGAACAGAGACCACTTTTGCTATTACGTCAGCCTGGTGCAGCTGGTGCCGACAGCCAACACCGCGCCTCACCAGCGGGCAGCGACCAGGGAACCTGCCGCCCGGGGACAACGCCGGTAACAGATCGGTGCACGGCGGGAACGCAACCTTCAGCAGTCTCCCCGGTTCCAGGTTGACAGCCGTGACGCCTGCGGGCCTCCGGCTGCTTGTCCCCTGTACCCGTTCACCCGCCCCATTCACCCGCCCCATTCACCCGCGACAGGGACTTTTCCTCCGGTCTGGTGCCTGTCCTGCGCCTTGAGACCGGTGCTGACCGGAAGACACGGGCAGCACCGGCAGCCAACCGGCTCTCAAGCCTGGCTGAACTTTCGATGCGAAGTATTGTCCACGCTCGCGCCGCCGTTGGAAATGGGAGACTGTCTCCGTGAACCTGCCTGTTACACCCCCGCACAGCAAGCCGCACAGCAGCCCGACTGTGACCCCAGCCCCACAGCCCCCTCCCGTTGCAGGTCATGAGCTGACACCGGTCTGCCCCCGGGCCGAAGCCTCTGTGTCAACGGCAATGGCGGCCATGGCGATAGACAGCTCCTCTCGCCCCGGCGCGGCGCAGCTGCCAGGCCCGGACCTGTCCCGCTGGCCCAGTCACCTTGTGGAGCTGGTGCTGTGCCACCTGGGAACTGGTGACCTCCTGCGTGCCGGTCGCGTGTGTCGCCACTGGCACGCACTGGCCCGTAATCACTGGCTTCAGGTGCGCTGTTTTCTCAACAACTATCCCTGTGACTATTGGCAGCGACTCAAGCCTGCATTGAAGACGCAGCGGGCCCGTCACGCCATTTCACCCTGGACTGACAAGGCCCTGTCCCAATCACCGCACAGACAAGCCGGGCAAGAGTCGGACCCGGACGAGCTTTTTTTCGCATTGACGCGGCAGATGCTGCTGGCGCCAGGCTTCACGCTCAGAGAGGGAAAGATCACCGGTTTTCGCGGTTCACTGCACCCTCTTCACTATTACGTTTGCGGCGACTGTACCTACAGCCCGGACGCCCGGCTGCTGGCGATACCCGATAGTGTGAGCATTGGACGGACGCACTCGCTGGGTATATGGCGACAGGATACAGACAATATTGACCGGGTTGCCCTGTGTCAGCCTGATGGCGTTTTCCTGTTTCGGGCCCTGGCGTTCAGTCCCGACAGCCGCAGCCTGTCTGCCGTGGAGGATCGGGGCTATCTGCACAGATGGGAACAACAGCCCGATGCCAGCTGGCAGGCTGCAGCCAGAAGGCGTCTGTGCGCCGCACGCGTAGACACGGCTTGCCTCAGCCCGGATACCAACAGTCTGGCCCTGCAGACAGTACATGAGGTGCTGGTCATGGATACCGCAGCACCGGAACCCGGGCAGCCCCCCTGCAGCTTTCAATGGAACCCGGGCCAGGACATCAATCCCGCCCCGACGGACTTCATGCTCTACCTGCGTCGCCCTGATGCCATGCAGTTCAGTGCTGACAGTCAGCATTTTTTGTTTGTCAGCCACCCCACAGCTATCGTTTTTGACCGCCATGATGGCCACTGGCAGGCACAGGGCCTCTGCCACCAGGACGACCCTTCCCCCTATGCAGCCGGTGCCCTGCACCCTACCGGAGGCTGGCTGGCACTGGCCACGCGAGGCAGCTATTCCCGGTTCCTGTGCGGCCGCGTGCAGCTGTCGCGATTCGTGTCCAGCGGTTATAACCTGGAGCTGTGGCGTCGTACCGAAGATCGGCAATGGTCTTTGTCCTCCAGCATAAGATCTGCTGGCGCAGGCTACTCGTCTCCTCCCATGCGCTTCAGTCCCGATGGTCGGCAACTGGCCTTTGTTGACCAGCAGTCACCTTCCACCTTCGCCTGCGTGTCGCTGCTGAGCCGCACCGACGCCGGACATTGGCAGCTGGCGACCCGGCTGCCAATAGGGTCGAACATTCCTGGCCCCTCCAGCCACGGCGTTATTGCGTCCCTCCACTACAGTGTCCATGGCACTCTCCTGACAGCCACATCCCCGTACGGTGTGCAATTGTGGCAGTACCTCCATGGGGCCTGGCAGGCAGCGGCCTGGATCGAAAACGACAGCAGTCGTGAAGGCGCGGGCTTTGCGCTTGCACCGGATGGCCTCCATTGTGCTGTGCATACCGGCTGCCGGGGCAATCTTCATATTCTGGGTCCAGGTCCCGGGGGAAAATACCAGATCAAACTGCGGTTGACCCTGGGGGATCCGGTGTATCAAGTGCTGTTCGCTCCTGATGGCGTCCAGCTGCTGGTATCGTGCTACTGCTACCAAAGGGGGGGCGTTTTCAATCGTGTCATCCTGCTGCATCTGACACCACCAGAAGACCGGCCAGCGTCCGGACAACAGCCATAACGCCTGTGACACAGAACAACTGAACTGTGTGTGAACCTCCCGTGCAGCCCCTTGTCGACAGGAGTGGATCGCAAACTGCACACCGGAGCCTGTCCCTGTGAACTCGCCCACTTCTGTCCCTGCGGCCAGGCCGCCATCGTGCTCAGCGCAGGCCAAAATGCCGCGCACTGCCACCACTTCCGGTCAGGAAGAGGCCGTGCGCCCGGCCCGGCATGACGAGCGGCTACCGCTGGCAAGGCCGATGACACAGCCGCAGCTTCCTGTGACCGCAAACCGGCCCGGACAGGACCTGTCCTGCTGGAGTTGCCACCTGCTGACACTGGTGCTGTGCTACCTGACACCGCCAGACCTCATACGCGCCGGTTGCGTGTGCCGCCGCTGGCACGCAGTGGCCAGTGATTATCAGCTCCAGGCCCGCTGTTTTCTCAACAACTATCCCTGCACACATTGGCGGAAAATCAAGCCGGCACTGGATGCGAAACTGGCCCGTCAGGCCTGTGCGCTCTGGGACAAGACAGCACCATCGCATTCACTGCCGGGAGGCGCAGGGCAACCGCTGGCCTGGCTCCATCTGGCACCTGCGACGATTTTTTACACTGTGACACGTCGTATGCTCGATGCCGAACGTCTCTCGTTCAATGAAGGCAACCTCAGCATTTGCTGTCCAGAGCGCGGTCATCTGCGTGCCTGTTGTGGTGACTGCGTCTACAGCCCGGATGGCACCCAGCTGGCGATACCACAGGATATGGATGGCGGATCAACCCGGGCGCTGGGGCTCTGGCATCAGGACGGCAGCGGCCTGCGCCAGATGGCCCTGTTCCCGCTGGATTGTTTTTCCGTGTCCTGGAAACTGGCCTTCAGTACCGACAGCCGCCGCCTGTCAGTGGTAGCGGAGCAGGGGTATCTGCAGACCTGGCAACGGCAGCCCGATAACAGCTGGCAGCCCGCTGTCCGGGAAAGGCTGTGCGCCAGCACAGTGCAGGCAGCGAAGTTCAGCCCGGACACACGCACCCTGGCCATACAGGCCGGCAGCCAGGTGCTGGTAATTGATACATCAACCCTGGGCCCCCATCAGGAACACTGCAGTTTCCAGTGGTCCCCACACCCAGGCCAGGACGCCTGCCGTCCTGACGTCATGCAGTTTACTGCTGACAGCCACCACTTCCTGTTTGTGAACATTCCCACGGCGGTTGTTTTCGACCGCTGTGGCAATGATTGGCAGGCCCAGGACATCTGCCATCCGCACTCTCACTATGGCTGTGTCGCCGCCAGCCTGGCCCCGACCGGAGACTGGCTGGCACTGGTCTCGAACGGCTCCGTCTTGCGCTTTCACCTTCCGGCCAGTCATTACAGCCTGGAGCTGTGGCAGCGCAGCCCGGCGCAGCGCTGGCATTTTTCCAGGCGCATGGACTGTGCTGGTACCGGATACGCGCCCCCGGTGGCTTTCAGTCCCGATGGACGTCATCTGGCTTTTGCTGATGAGATTGAGGCCTACAAAAGTGTGTGCGTGTCCCTGCTGACCCGCAATCGCTCCGGGCATTGGGAGCTGGCGGTCAAGCTACGGCTGGGGCCAGGCGTTCAGGAGCCTGGCGTGTTCACCAGTATCCGGACCCTGAGTTTCAGTGCTCATAGCGCCGTTCTGCTGGCAAGGTCCCATGCCGGCATCAAGCTGTGGCAGCGCTGGCACGGAGGCTGGCGCACTGCGGCCTGGATAGCCTCCCCGGATAACAACGGCGAGCGGTCGAGCTGCGCGCTCTCGCCGGATGGTTACCATTGTGCGGTGGCTGCCGGCGGGCAGCAGGAAGTCCGTATTCTCGGTCCAGGTCCTGCGGGGCGTTACCTGACCAAAATGCAGGTCACCCTGGACAAGCCCGTGCAGCAAATGCTGTTCGCTCCCGATGGTCTCCGGCTACTGGTGTCCTGCTTTGACAAATACCGCTCGCGCCGTCGCCTGAGCTTGTTGCATCTTGCGCCACAGCCTGGTGAGCAGGCGGCCGCCACCGGGTCTGTAGCAGACCTGTTGCCTCGCGTGTGTAAACTTTCAGTGACCGAGCCGGTCGACAGTTCATCTGCACCGGAGAACCGGAGTCCGTCCCCATGAACCTGCCCGTTACCGCCACCGGCACACCCGCTGCCTGTTCACCAGAGCCCCGCCAGACACCCGCAGCAACGGCTTTTGGTCATGAGGTGGCACAGACAGTCGCCTCCAGGTCCGCAAGCCCCGTATCCACTGCCGCGTCGACTGCTCAAACTGTCGCTTTACAGATGCCGGGAAAGGACCTTTCCCGCTGGCCTTGCCAGCTGCTGGAGCTGGTGCTGTGCCATCTGGAAACCCTTGATCTGGCACGTGCCAGCCGCACCTGTCGCCGCTGGTACCAGACGGCCAGCAGTCACAAGCTGCAACTGGGCAGTTTCATAAAAGCCTGCCGGCCTCACCACCACTCACCCGGCCAGCAAACGCTGAACCTGGAACCAGGACGCCAGTTCCTGTCGCTCTGGAGTCAACAGCGACCGGTGGGCAGTGCCCGACGGGAGGAACTGGAGTGGCTGGCCGGGCAACACCTGTCCCCGCTGGCGCTTTGCTGCGCACTGACACGGGAGCTGCTGCGTGCAACGCGCATCCTCTCCCATCCCGGCAACCTCAGCATCCTGTGTTCACTCAATGCCCCCGACAGCATGGCTTTCAGCCCGGATGGCAGCCATCTCGTGACGCAAAATCACAACCTGCACATGCGTGCTGCTGATCGTCTGAGCATCTGGCGGCAAGGACCCGGGGGCCTGCACAGGGCGACCTGGTGCCCTGTTGACAACGGCCTTGCCCGCCACAGCCTGAGCTTCAGCCCCGACAGCCGCCGCCTGTTGTGCGTCACTGAAACGGGACAACTGCTGACATGGCACCAGCAGGCGGATGGCGACTGGCAGTCAGTCGCGCCCCGACAGCTGTGTCCCGGACCTGTACGTATGGCGACATTCAGTCCGGATGCCCATCACCTGGCCCTGCGCGTTGGCAGCCATGTTCTTCTGTGTACCGAGACAGAGCCCGACGCATGGCAACAATGCTTCAGTCTGGAATGGGCAAACTCCCGGTTCGCCGACCGCATCACCCTGTTCGGTCCTGATAACGCACAATTCAGTAACGACAGCAGGCATTTCCTGTTTTTGAATACCGGGACTGCCTTCGTTTTTGACCGCTATGGCACCGACTGGCAAGCACAGCCACTCGGTCAGAACGACCTTCACCCTTTCTACGAAGTGGGGGCGCTGTCACCTGCAGGGGACTGGCTTGCGATCACCTCCCAGTCCGCGAATTTTGCACGGTCGCCAGGCTACATACTGGAGCTATGGCGATACCAGCACGCGGACCGCAACTGGCGGTTCAGCAGTGACAGGTCGTTTGTATGCACCGGGTTCAACTGCCCCCTGGCGTTCCGTCCTGACGGGCGGCAGCTGGTTGTCCCCGACCGGCTCGACAATGGCGATGTGTGCGTGTCAGTGCTGTCGCTGACACCCGGTGCCCACTGGGAGTTGAACTTTCAGCTGCCGTTCGGACCGGGTCTTGCCGGCCCGGCCCTGCTCAGTGGTGTCTACGCCGTCAGTTTCAGTGCCAACGGGCGCTGCCTGGCCGCAACGGCCCGCGCCGGCGTGCAGATCTGGCAGTGCCGTTCCGGCTTGTGGCAGCCGGCAGCCTGGATAGAAAACCCGGATGAAGAGGCCCGCAGCGATCCGTGCTGTGCCCTGTCGCCGGATGGTTTTCATTGCGCCGTGTCTACAGGAGACCTTGGCTGCGTCAGTCTGCATGGACCCGCAAGCCCGGGAGGCTACCGGTCCAGACTGCAGACCAGCCTGGGCGATCCGGTGAATTACCTGCGGTTCGCGCCTGATGGCATCCGGCTGCTGGTGTCGTGCCGTTACCGGCGCCATTTTTACAATCGTGTCAGCTTGCTGCAGCTGAGCCCGGCACCAACGTGAAACCGCATGCCGGTACTGCTGGCATGGCAGTTGGCAGTGCTGCAGTTGCTGCGTGTCAGGCTGCTGCCGGGGACGCACCCACCTCTGGAAAAAGGAGTCACTCCCCATGAGCCTGCCCGTTACCTCCACCACAGCCTCTGCGTGCGCGCCGGCCCCGCCTCCCTCACAGACAGCGGCAGCCTTTGGCCATGAGGTGAGCATGCCGGCCGCCGGGTCTGCCGGTCCTGTATCGACTGCGGCACCGTCTGGCACCTCGCCCGTCCGGCAGTGCCCCGCGCGGGACATTTCCCGCTGGTCCTCACAGCTGCTGGAGCTGGTACTGTGCCATCTGGACCCCAGCGACCTGGCTCATGCCAGCCAAACCTGCCGGCACTGGCATCAGGCTGCCAGCCGTCACGCGCTGCAGGTGCTCAGTTTGCTGAACGCCTTTCCGCCTCTCCACCGGCACCAGCTGGAACAGGCCATGGATGCGCATCAGGCACGCCAGGTCCTGTTGCGCTGGTGCCAGCAGCTGCCGCCAGCTAGCCCCCAGCGAGCCGGGCTGGCGTGGCTGGCCGGGCAGCGGCTGCCGGCGTCCCGACTTTTCTGTGAACTGACGCGACGGATGCTGGGTGCAGAGCGCATTCTTTTCGATGAGGGCAACCTTGGCATCCTCTCTGGCTTCCGCAGCGAGGATGCCAGGCTCTACAGCCCGGATGGCAAGTACCTCGTGACGCCCGCAACCTCGCACACAGGGCTGACGCGCTCTCTCAATATCTGGCAGCAGGAAGAGCAGGGGCTGGTGCGGGCCGCCCGGTGCGACCTCGACCCCCAGCATGCGGTCCATACCCTGACCTTCAGTGCCGACAGCCGCAGCCTGTTGGTCTTCACCATACAGGGAGAACTGCAGACATGGCAGCCGCACACCGATGGCAACTGGCACTTGTCCCGTACCAGCTCCCAGTCTCCCAGGCCTGTATCTCTGGCGCAGTTCAGTCCCGACGCCCACTGGCTCGCCCTGAAAGTCAATGCCTGGCTGCACATATTTGGTGAGACAGGCCCCGATAATGCATGGCAAGAGTGCTTCACCCTGCGCTGGACAGACAGGCCCGCTCCCATCTTTGGCAATCTGCTCCGGCTTGACAAGATGACATTCAGTGCCGACAGTCGCCACCTTCTGTTTCTGCACTACGCAGATACCTTCGTGCTTGATCGCCAGACGACCGACTGGCAGGCACACAAAATCAGCCACCCCCTCCTTCCCGCTTCCTATGAAACAGGAGAACTGTCACCCCTGGGTGATTGGCTGGCCCTGAGCGCGCGGCCCCCGATTGGTGAGCAAGCTGACAACAGTGCCCGCATCGAGCTCTGGCAACGCCTTGACGAGCAACCCCATTGGCGCTTGTCCAGTGAAAGACTGGTGCGTCGTGCGGGAGCCTTCTGTCCTGTTGTGGCGTTCAGTCCCGACGGACGACAGCTGGCCGTCCCCGACCGACTGGACAACCAGAATCTGTGTGTGTCACTGCTGTCGCTGACGCCAGACGGAAGCTGGACGCCTGCGTACAGACTGCAACTGGGGCCGGGTATCACATATCTTCCCGGGACTCATGGTATCGATCGACTCAGTTTCAGCGCCCAGGGCCGTTACCTTGCTGCCGCCAGCAGTGCTGGTGTGCAAATCTGGCGACGCCATACCGCCACCTGGCAGCCTGTGGTCTGGGTAGCGAACTGGAGCGCCACTAGCAGAAACGATCCCTGCTACAGCTTTTCTCCGGATGGCTGCCATTGCGCTGTGTCCACAGGAGACGAAGGCCACGTCAGCATCCATGGCCCGGGGCCTGGGGGCCACTACCTGACCAAAATGCAGGTAACCCAGGCCGCTGGCGTGCTGCACCTGCTGTTTTCGCCTGATGGTTTCCGGCTGCTGGTGTCGAGCCGTTACAAGCGCCGCTACAGAACCTGCACCCGTTCCAGCTTGCTGCATCTTGCACCGGCCGCCAACACCGATTGGCGTGACAGCGCGGCTGGCCGCCTCCTGGAACCTGCGCCCGTTCGCGCGCGCAGTCCCATGACAGCCGCCCGTGCACAGCCCTGGTGCCCACCGGCCCCTGCTGGCGAACAGACAGCAGCAGCTTGCGACCAGGAGATGGGAATGGTCACCGCATGGTCCGGGGAGGCCGCAGCCCTGCCCCCCGACCTGTCGGTACCTGTGCGGCTCCTGCACGAGTCCCCCTTGTCAAACCCACTGGTGCTGTCCCTGGTGCTGCGTTATCTGGATCTGGCTGACCTGGCACCTGCGGCCCGGACCTGTCGACAATGGCACTGGAGTGCCAGTTGTCCCGACCTGCAAGCGCACAGTTTTATGCGAGCCTACCCGGTGCATTACCGGCAACACCTGAGGCAGACACTGAATCGGGAACTGGCCTGTCAGTTCCTGTCACTCTGGAGCCCACAGGTACCAGACAATGGCGCACAGCGACAAGAACAGGAGCAGCTGGTCGAATACAGGCTGTCTGCGTACCGACTGTCCTGGGAGCTGACACGCCGGATGCTGCAAGCTGCGCGGGTTCTGTTCAATGACGGCAACCTTGGTCTGCGCAGTGCGTCTTATGGCGTCACTGTTTACAGCCCGGATGGCAATTATCTCGTGACACAAACCGCGCTGTCTCTCACCGGACTGGTTCCCTGTCTGAGTGTCTGGCAGCACACAACCCACGACCTGCACCAGGCGGCACAGTGCCGGCTCGACAGCCAGCATACGCATAATGGTTTGAGTTTCAGTGCCGACAGCCGCAGCCTGTTGGCCGTCACCAGGGAGGGGGTGCTGCAGATATGGCGGCTACAAGCCGACAACAGCTGGCAGTTGTCCGTTACCGCAAACCTGTCTCCCGGGCCGATACCGATTGCCAGCTTCAGTCCGGATACCCGCTGGCTGGCCATGAAAGTCGGTCACCAGCTGCAAATGTTTGGCGAGGCAGCCCCTGCTGCATGGCAAAGGTGCTGCAATCTGCGCTGGACACACTTGCCCGCTACCTCCTTTGATATTCTGATTCAGCCTGACACCATGCAATGGAGTGCCGACAGTCGCCACTTTCTGCTTGTGAACAACGGCCATGCCTTCATTCTTGATCGCCAGGCGCGCGACTGGCAGGAGCAGGAGATCAGACAGGACAGCTTTCCCACTTTTTACAGGAAGGGCGAGCTGTCCCCCCAGGCAGACTGGCTGGCCCTGGCCTTGCAATACCGCAATCCGCCGCAGGTTCCGCAGGATGGCTACACCATTGAGCTGTGGCAACGCCATAGTGCGAGGCCGCATTGGCGATTCTTCAGTCAAAACACATATCTTGGCACCAGGGCTCTTTTCCCGATGACTTTCAGTCTCGATGGGCGCCAACTGGCCGTCCCCGACCGGCTGGAGAACGGTAATCAGTGCCTGGCAGTGCTGTCGCTGACGCCAGACGGCGACTGGACCTCCGCCACCAGACTGCGGCTGGGACCGGGCATCGCCGGGGATCCTTTACGCACTGGCATCTACGCCATCAGCTTCAGCGCCCAGGGCTGTTTCCTTGCTGCCACTGCCAGAGCCGGCGTGCAAATCTGGCGGCTTCATGCCGACACCTGGAACCCTGTTGCCTGGATAGAAAATTGGGATCTGAGCATCGGAAGCGAACCTTGCTGCCGGTTTTCTCCGGATGGCTGGCATTGCGCTATATCCAGAGGGGACAAGGGCTGCGTCAGTTTCCATGGCCCCGGTCCTGGAGGGCGCTACCTGACCAAAATGCAGGTAAACCTGGGAGATCCCGTGCATCAAATGCAGTTCGCGCCTGAGGGCCTCCGGTTACTGGTGTTGCACGGTATCACGCGCAGCTTGTTCCAGCGGGCCCGTTTTTTCCATCTGATGCCAGTAGCAGAAACGACTGCTTGTGGCCAGGCGCCCCCGGACGCCTGCCACAGGCCCGACTGAGGCTGCGCCTCCGGTTCTGGCATCAGTGCCGGGCTTGCCGGAACCGGAAAAAACGTCCTTTCCCCTGCGTCGGCCTGCTTGCAGGCCCGGCCCGGCTCTACGGCATTCATCCCGGTGCTGCTGTCACAGGCACTGTCATCGCAGCAGACGGCCTCTGAACTTACTGCGCGAGACTTTGTCGAAAACGCGTCACGAAGCCAGAGCCTGTCACCATGAATCCGTCCCTCCCTCCCTCAACCCGACCGCCCGCCGGCTCGTACACACCAACAGTTTGCGACCCTGAACGGGAGGGGGACGCTGACAGCGCCACCGATGTACTGCCCACTGCTGTACGCAGCAGCCAGGCGGGTGCCCTGTTGCTGCCCGGCAGGGATATCAGCCGCTGGCCCTGCCAGCTGCTGGAACTGGTGCTGCGCCATCTGGACATCACCGACCTGGCGCATGCCAGCCAGACCTGCCGGCGATGGCACGAGGCGGCCAGTTGTCACGACCTGCAGGCACGCAGTTTCATGAGAGCCTACCCGACTCACTTCCGACAACACCTTGAGCGGACACTGGACAGGACACTGGCACATCAGACGCTGTCGCTCTGGTGGCAGCAATGGCCAGAAGATTGCATGCCGACGGACGCGTGCGACGACCTGACCGGGCCAACGCTGTCTCCAGCACGACTTTTTTATGATCTGACGCGACGGATGCTGTGTGCCAGGCGCATTCTTGCCTGTGACACTAACCTTGCCCTCCGCCATGCGCCGGCCTCCACCAGTTTTTACAGCCCGGATGGCAAGTATCTGGTGGTGCAGCCCCCTCCCTGTCGCTCAGAGCCGGCTCCCCGTCTGGGTATCTGGCGGCAGGGAGCCTGCGGCCTGCACAAGGCGGCCCTGTGCCAGCTCGACAATCACCCGGTTCACCAGGGTTTGACCTTCAGTGCTGACAGTCGCAGCCTGCTGGTCGTCAGCAGGCAAGGGCAGCAGCACACATGGCAGCTGCAGACATGGCAGCTGCAAGCCGACAACAGCTGGCGCCTGGCCGTTAGCCAACGCCTGTGTTCCGGCTCTGTATTCATGGCAAAGTTCAGTCCGGATGCACACTGGCTGGCCCTGAAAGTCGGAACCCGGCTGCTGATGTTTGGCGAAACAGCACCTCAGGTATGGCAAGAGTCCTGCGCTCTGCAATGGACAAACCGGCAAACTTCATACTTTCCCGTTTATCTGTCGCCTGATACGGCACAATTCAGTGCTGACAATCGCCATTTTCTGTTTGTGAACAACGGCGAGGCCTTCGTTTTTGATCGCCAGCAAGCCGGCTGGCAGGCACAGAAGATCAGTCGGGACACGCTCTTCACTTTTTACAGGGAGGGCAGGCTGTCCCCCCGGGGGGACTGGCTGGCGCTGGCCTTCTGGAATCCGGATCGGCAGCCGCTTCCGGACGGTGGCCACACCATCGCCCTCTGGCAACGCCAGAACCTGGAGCCGCACTGGCGTTCTTTCAGCCAAAGCCCGTTTGCCAGCACAGGCTACACCTGCCCTATGGCGTTCAGTCCCGATGGACGGCAGCTGGCCGCCCCCAACCGGCTGAACAACGGCAATGCCTGCGTGTCAGTACTGTCTCTGACTCAAGACGGCAGCTGGGTGCCCAGCTTCACGCTGCCCCTGGAGCCGGGTATCACACCGACTCCTGCACTCAGTGGTGTCTACTCGGTCATTTTCAACGCCATGGGGAATTACCTTGCGGCCGTTGCCGGCGTCGGTGTGCAACTCTGGCGCTACCAGGGCGGTGCCTGGCAACCGACAGTCTGGATAGACAACCATGGTGCCAATGTCGGCGAGATTCCGTTCTTTGCATTTTCTCCGGATGGCTGGCATTGCGCTGTATCAAGAGGAGAAGAGGGCCGCGTCAGCATCCACGGTCCCGGTCCTGATGGGAAATACCTGACCAAAATGCAGGTCAGCCAGGGGAGTATCGTAAGTCAAGTGCTGTTTTCTCCTGATGGTCTCCGGTTGCTGGTGTCAAGCATTTACGAGCGCCACTTGAGCTATCATGGCCGTGCCCGCTTGCTGCACCTTGCTCCCGCACCCGCAGTCACATGCCAGACAGCACGGCCGTCAGCATCGTCAGCGACCGCAGAACTTCCTGCGCCGGCCCCTGTCGAGAGCATATCGACAGCCACAAGCCAGAGCCTGCCACCATGAACCCGTCCGCTGCATCCAGCCCCCAACCGCCCGCCGGCTCCTGCACACCAACAGCTTGTGACCCCGAACGCAAGGAAGACTCTGGCAGCTGTGCCAGTGTGCTACCGGCAGCCCTGTGCACCAAACCGGCTGTTGCGGTGCAGCGGCCCGGCAGGGATATCAGCCGCTGGCCTTGTCACCTGCTGGAGCTGGTGCTGCGCCATCTGGACATCATCGACCTGGCGCATGCCAGCCAGACCTGTCGGCGATGGCACCAGGCGGCCAGCCAGCGGGCTGTGCAGGCACGCTGTTTGCTGAGCGCCTACCCGGCTTACTACCGGCCACAGCTGCAACGGCCCCTGGCTTCGGCACTGGCACAGCAGATCCTGCCGCTCTGGTGCCAGCAGCTGCCCGCCGGTTGCCCGCGGCACGAAGAACTGGTGCAGCTGAGCGGGCAACCTCTGACCCCATCCCTGCTTTTTTATGAACTGACCCGACAGATGCTCCGTGCAGAACGCATCCGATCCGATGACAGCAACCTTGGCCTCCCCCTCGCCCCCTCTTCGGCCATCTCCCTTTACAGCCCGGATGGTCGCTATCTCGTGACACAAGCCCCCCTCTACCATGCCCGGTCGCGTACCAGTCTGGCTGTCTGGCATCTGGGAACGCCGGGCCTGCACCAGGCGAACCCGTGCCTCCTTGAGGTCAAGCATCCGCATATTTGTTGCGACCTGACCTTCAGTGCCGACAGCCGCAGCCTGATGGTCATCGGCCAGCGGGGGCACCTGCAGACATGGCAGCTGCAAGCCGACAGCAGCTGGCAGCTGGCCGCTACCAGGCGCCCGTTGCCCTGTACTGTCACCAGGGCGAAGTTCAGCCCGGATAGCCACTGGCTGGCCCTGCAAGTCGATACCCGACTGCTGATATTGGGTGAGACCGCAGCATGGCAGCTGTGCTGCGAGCTGCAATCGACACCGCCGCCCTTGTCAGAGCATCCTGATGCTCCCAAGTCGGAAACCCTGGAATTCACTGCCGACAGTCGGCACTTGCTGTTTATCAGCAACGCCAATGCCTTCGTTTTTGAGCGCCAGAAAAACGACTGGAAGTGTCAGCAGATAAATTCCGACGGCCCGGCTGCCCCCTACAAGACGGGCCAGCTGTCACCCTCGGGAGATTGGCTGGCGCTTATGTCACTGAGCTCGCTTCCGCAACGGCCTTCTCTATTCGGCAACCCCAGACTCTCACAGCTCCATCAGGCATTTGGCAACTACGCCATGGAACTGTGGAAACGCCATGACGAGGAGCCGCGCTGGCGCTCTTTCAATCCACAGGCATGCCTGTGTGCAGGCTGGCCCGGCCCGGTCGTGTTCAGTCCCGACGGACGGCAACTGGTCAGCCCCCACCACCCGGATAACGGCGATGTATGCATACAGGCGCTGTCTCTGAGCCCGGACGGAAACTGGATGCCAGCTTGTGCGCTGCCACGGCCAGCACGCACGTCAAGGCATCCTTTGGCCAATCATGTCTTCTCACTCAGCTTCAGTGCCCAGGGGCGTTACCTTGCGCTCGCCGTTGGCGACGGTGTGCAACTCTGGCGGTGTTATCCCGCCGCATGGCAACCCATAGCCTGGATCGAAAGCCAGGGGACAAGCTTCTACAGCAGCCCGGTGTGTCTGTTTTCTCCGGATGGCTGGCATTGCGCCCTGGCCCGGGAACTGGAGGGGTCCCTGACTATTCTCGGCCCGGGTCCCGGGGGGACATACCTGACCAAGATGCAGATGACCCTGGATATTCCCATACGTCAGCTGCGGTTTTCGCCTGATGGTCTCCGGCTGCTGGTGTCGAGCATTTACGAAAGGCGCATGCGTGATGGTCGCTGTGCCATCCTGCTGCATCTGGCCCCGGCCTTCACAGAGGGCCACGAAAAGGCACCGCTGTCATAGCCGTCAGCGGCCGCTGAACTTCCTGCGTCGGACCCTGTCAAGAGCACATCAACAGCCACGCACCGGAGCCTGCCACCATGAATCCGTCTGCTGCACCCAGCCCCCAACCGCCCGCTGCCTCCCGCACAGCAACAGCTGGCGACCCGGAACGCAAAGAGGACTCTGGCAGCTGTGCCAGGGCGTCAGCGATTGCCGTGCGCAGCCACCAGGCTGTTGCTGTGCAGCCGCCCGGCAGGGACATCAGACACTGGCCTTGTCAGCTGCTGGAACTGGTGTTGCGCCATCTGGACATCACCGACCTGGCGCATGCCAGCCAGACCTGTCGGCTATGGCTCCAGACTGCCAGCCAGCGGGCTGTGCAAGCACGCTGTTTGCTGAACGCCTACCCGGCTTGCTACCGGCCACAGCTGCAACGGCCCCTGGCTTCGGCACTGGCACAGCAGATCCTGCCGCTTTGGTGCCAAGGGCTGCCCGCCGGTTGCGCACAGCACGAAGAACTGGCGCAGCTGAGCGAACAACCCCTGCCCGCAGCCCAACTTTTTTATGAACTGACGCGACAAATGCTCCGTGCAGAGCGCATCCGGTCCGATGACAGCAATCTTGGCCTCCCCCTCGCCCCGTCTGTGCCCATCTCCCTTTACAGCCCGGATGGTCGCTATCTCGTGACACAAGGCCCCCTCTACCATGCCCAGTCGCTGACCTGTCTGGCTGTCTGGCATCTGGGAACGTCTGGCCTGCTGCAGGCGGCTCCGTGTCTCCTCGAGCTCAAGGATCCGCATATTTGTTACGACTTGACCTTCAGTGCCGACAGCCGCAGCCTGAGGGTCATCGGCCAGCGGGGGCACCTGCAGACATGGCAGCTGCAAGCCGACAGCAGCTGGCAGCTGGCCACGACCAGACGCCCGTTTCCCTGTAATGTCACAAGGGCGAAGTTCAGCCCGGATAGCCACTGGCTGGCCCTGCAAGTCGATACCCGACTGCTGATATTGGGTGAGACCACAGCATGGCAGGCGTGCTGCGAGCTGCAATCGACACCGGCGCCCTTGTCAGCCCGTGTGACTTCTTCGGTGCCGGACACTCTGGAATTCACTGCCGACAGTCGCCACTTGCTGTTTATCAGCAACGCCCATGCCTTCGTTGTTGATCGCCAGAAAAACGACTGGAAGTTTCAGCAGATCAATCCAGACAGCCAGGCTACCCCGTACAGGGCGGGCCAGCTGTCACCCTCAGGGGATTGGCTTGCGCTTTTGTCACTGCGCTCGCCTCCGCCATGGCTTCCTCAATTCCACAGCCCCAGACTCGAGCAGCTCCACCAGACATTCATCTACGCCATGGAACTGTGGAAACGCCATGACGCGGAGCCGCACTGGCGCTCTGTCAATTCCCAGGCAGGCATATGCGCAGGCTGGCCCGGCCCTGTCGTGTTCAGTCCCGACGGACGGCAACTGGTCAGCCCCCATCACCTGAATAACGACAATGTATGCGTACTGAGGCTGTCCCTGAGTCAGGACGGCAACTGGAGGCTGGCTTGTCCGCTGGATCTGTCACCACGCAGTTCAAGGCATCCTTTGGCCAGTCAGGTCTTCTCACTCAGGTTCAGTGCCCAGGGGCGTTACCTTGTGCTCGCCGTTGGCGGCGGTGTGCAACTCTGGCGGTGTTATCCCCCCGTCGATTGGCAGCCCATAGCCTGGATAGAAAGCAGGTACAGCACCCCGGTATGTCTGTTTTCTCCGGATGGCTGGCATTGCGCTGTATCCCGGGGAGTGACGGGGCAGCTGACTATTCTCGGCCCGGGTCCCGGGGGGAGATACCTGATCAAAATGCAGATGACCCTGGATATTCCCGTACGTCAGATGCGGTTTTCCCCTGATGGCCTCCGGCTGCTGGTGTCGAGCCTTTACAGAAGGCGCGTGAGTGATGCTCGCTGTGCCATCCTGCTGCATCTTGCCCCGGCCTTCACAGAGAACCACGTACAGGCACCGCCGTCATAGCCGTCATAGCCGTCATAGCCGTCAGCGACCGCAGAACTTCCTGCGCAGGCCCCTGTCAAGAGCACATCAACAGCCACGCACCGGAGCCTGCCACCATGAACCTGCCCGCCGCATCCTCGCCCCGGCCGCCTGCGTACTCTACCGGCCCTGCCAGCTCGCACACAGCAACAGCTGGCGACCCCGAACGCAAGGAAGACTCTGACCGCAGTGCCAGTGTGCTATCGGCGGCCCTGTGCACCAAACCGGCCGTTGCTGTGCAGCCGCCCGGCAGGGATATCAGTCGCTGGTCCTGTCAGCTGCTGGAGCTGGTTTTCTGTCATCTGGACACCATCGACCTGGCGCATGCCGGTCAAACCTGTCGGCAATGGTATCAGGCTGCCAGTGACCATCGCCTGCAAGCACAGTGTTTTATGAGAGCCTACCCGCTGCGCTACCGCCAATACCTGCAACAAACACTGGATCCGGCACTGGCACGGCAGTGCCTGTCGCTCTGGTGCCAACAGCTGCCTGAAGACAGCTGGCAGCGCGACAAGCTCGAATACCTGCTCGGGGAAAGGCTGGCCCCCTGCCAGCTCTTCCATGAAATGACACGACAAATGTTGTCTGCCGAGCGCATCCTTGCCACGGGCGGCAACCTCAGCCTCCGTTGTGCGCTCCCCAGTGCTTGCAGCCCGGATGGCAATTATCTCGTCACCGAAGTCTCCCCTCCTGACACAGAGCCGACCCCCTCTCTGAGTGTCTGGCGACAGGGAACCTGCGGTCTGCACAGGACAGGCCTGTGCCATCTCGGCAATCTGAATGTCTGGGAGGGTCTGACCTTCAGTGCCGACAGCCGCCGCCTGTTGGTCGTCAGCCGGGACGGGCTCTTGCAGACATGGCAGCTGCAAGCCGACGGCAGCTGGCAGTTGTCCATCAGCCAACGCCTGTGTGACGAAACTGTGTTTATGGCGAAGTTCAGTCCGGATGCCCACTGGCTGGTCCTGCAAATCGATACCCGGCTGCAGATGTTTGGTGAGACCCGGGCCTGGCAAGAGTGCAGCGACTGGGAATGGGTCAATGTGCAGCCTTCATGGGTTCCTGCTTATTCCCCACATGATACTGCCGACTTCAGTCGTGACAGTCGGCACTTTCTGTTTGTGCATAACGGAGAGGCCCTTGTATTTGATCGCCAGAACACCGGCTGGCAGGCACAAAGACTCAATCGGGGTACCCCTCTCACTACCTATGGAGAGGGCGTGCTTTCACCCTCGAGCGACTGGGTTGCGCTCAGCTTGTCGTGCCGGGATACCAGGCACCGTCTGATCAACAGCTATATCCTTGAACTCTGGCAACGCCATGAGACACAACCGCACTGGCGATTTTCAAGTGAAAGGATGTTCAGTGGCGCACACTACTCCCAACCTTGTGTGGCGTTCCGTCACGATGGACGGCAGCTGGTCGCCGCCGATCGCCTGTGTAACGGCCATCTGTGCCTGGCAGTCCTGTCTCTGACGCAGGACGGAAACTGGGTAACCGCTTGCCAGCTGCAACTGGGCCCTGCTGTCGTCACAACGCCTTCTTACGGTGACATCCACTCGGCCAGTTTCAGCGCCCAGGGCCTTTACCTTGCTGCCGCTGCCGATGCTGGTGTGCAAATCTGGCGGTGTCATGCCGGTACCTGGAAGCCTGTAGCCTGGATAGAAGCCCCGGATCCTGCCAGTAACGGAAGCTCTCCAGAGTGCAGGTTTTCTCCGGATGGCTGGCATTGCGCTGTGTCCACAGGCGACGAAGGCTGCGTCAGTATTCACGGACCAGGTCCCGGAGGGAAGTACATCTCCAAAATGCGGGTAATCGAGGGAGCCTGCGTGTGTCGCATGCAGTTTTCTCCTGATGGTCTGCGACTGCTGGTGGCGAGTCGTTACGCGCACGAGTTTGACTATCATAACCGCACCAGCTTGCTGTACCTTGCCCCGGCACTGTCCCGAGCCGGAACCTCGTAAGGACACGGCTGCCATAGAAGGCCACGGCTCCGAACCTGCTGCGCGAACCGCTGTCCATAGAGTACCAACCACTGCCAGCAGGAGTCGCTTCCTATGAGTCTGCCCCTTTCCTCCACCACACCGCCTGCGTGCCCGCCATCCCTTCCTGCCTCACCAACAACGGCCGCTTTCGGCCGGCAGCCGGTCACAACAACGCCTGCCCTGGGGCAACTGTCAGCTGTAGCGCCTGCTGACGAGCCCTGCGCCCCGGGTGTCGGCCCGGCTCCCGGGCACAACCTTGCGCTCTGGTCTGCTCCCCTGCTGGAACTGGTATTCCGGCACCTGAATCTGGATGACCTGGTGCGCTGCGGCCAGGTGTGCCAGCAGTGGCATTGGGCGACTTCTGATCAGGAACTGCGCGCCCACTGCTTCCTGCAGGCTTTCACGCCCTGGCAAAGGCAGCAGATGATACAGGCACTGGATGCCGGTCAAGCGTACCGCTACCTGTCCCACTGGTGTGGGAGCCCGGCCGCAGGCGCGACACAGCCGACTGCACTGGCGCATCTGGCAGAGTTGGGGCTGTCTGACCGGGGCGTCGGATTGGCGTTGCTACACAGCCGTATCCAGACTGACCGTTTTTCCGCCAGCGGCCTTGCGACGCTGGCCTACAGGGACACACGCATTGTAAATCTGATTTCCAGTCCCAATGGACGCTACCTGGCCGTCCTTACCCTGCGCCACGAAAGCGTCTGGAGCCAGAGTTACCGGTGTCTCCTGGTCTACCGCTATGACACCCGGCCTCTTGAGCCGGTGGGAGAGTTTTCACAACTGCCTCTCATCTTTGGTCTGCGATTCAGTGCGGACAGCCGCAGGCTACAGGGTATAGACAAGAGCGGACAGCTGCACAGATGGCATGAGCTTGATGGTGTCTGGCACTGTCTGGACAGCCATGGTTTATCTTCCCGCCCTGTAGACATCGCCGTTGCCAGCCCCGATGGCCGTTGTCTGGCGATTGAAGACTCGGGCAGGTCCCTGTCTCTTTTGCGTGAAGAGGAGCCGGGCATCTGGGAGCTGCACTATCTGTGGCAATGGAAACCAGGCCAGGTCCGACCCCTGACGCTGGCCAGTCACAGGGCATACCCCATGAAATTCAGTGACAACAGCCAGTCTTTTTTGTTTGTGGTCGGATGGGAGGCCTTTGTCTGCCGCCGGACAAGCACGGGCTGGCAGGCGCACCACTTTGCCATTGAGGTCACGCAACCTGCGGATGCCAGCCTTTCTCCTGACGGGCGGCTGGTGGCGCTCTGCTCTACGCGGCGGGGACCTCGCCAGTATCCTGGTGAGCAGTTTATTGGCCTGCATCTGTACCGTCTCGACCCGCAACAACGATGGCAGCGGGTACTGTCGCGGGACAGCCACACCCTGGCCCGGCGGTTTCCGGTGAGCTTCAGTCCCAATAACCAGTGGCTGGCTTTTGCCGACGGGATGGATGCTGCCGCCGGGCTGCGGCTGCTGCGCACCGGGGCTGCGGATCTGAAGAAGGCCCCGCTTGTTCTGCCCTATGGACAGGCCGCCGCGCTGGCCACCGCCGAGCAACGGGCGTTGATGTCGGTGTGTTTCAGTGCCAACAGCCGCTATCTGACTGTCTGTCTGGGCGCGCGCGTAATTTTCTATGGAAATAACAGGGGATGGTCGCCGCTGCTGTGGATTCCCGCCCCGCTGGAGGAACCGGTGCGGGCTGTTTTTGCTCCGGATGGCTACCACTGCGCACTGGCCATGGGATTCGAGGGCGAGGTCAGCGTCTGGGGGATGCTCGACACAGGTAACGGCGGCCAGTGTTACCTGCGCAAGCATGTTGTGCATCAGGGGAGCCGGCTGGAGTCACTGTTGTTCTCGCCGGATGGCAGCCGCCTGGTGGTGGGATCGGTGCGGCACAGGGACAATCCCGACGATCACGCCGGTGCTGATCCGGTCTTCAGTAGTCGTCTGTCCTGTCTGCACCTGTTGCCTCGGGCCCCGGGTGAAACGGACCGGGAGTTGTAAGGCTGCTGCCGCAAGGCAGGCCATGTCAGCTATGGGGCCTCGTCTGCGCCGGACACACAGCGCCGGGGGACAAGGGACACTGAACGACAAGGGTGCGCGGGAGTAGCGTTGAGATGGTCTCTCGCCCTGTATCTGCTGTATGTCGAGCCATCTGGCAACATCCACAGCAAATGTCGAAATACCTCATTTGTACTCTTTGTCGATCCTGGATCCTTGAGTGATATAAGCCTGCTGGGGGTGGTTCGGTTTGGTGGGGTACAGCAGCCTGATTTTGCGCTCTTTGATCAGCGGTTGCAGGTACTTTTTACGTAAGGACTCACCACTGCGTTTCAGCAGTTTTTCCAGTTCCTCAAGTTGCAGGCGTCGGCGAGCGCACAGCTCAAGAATGGCCCGGCGTACATCTTCGCTGGGCGCACGCTTCCGTGAGGCAACAGGTTCGGCCAGGCTTGCCAGCTCTTTGTCTGAAGGTCCGGACCTTTCTCCCCGAGGTCCGGACCTTTCTCCCTGAGCTCCGGACCTTTCTCC
>MPMQ01000049.1 GCA_002238585.1 Kistimonas sp. bin40
GTTCTGTACAGTGGAACTGTAACAACGCTGGCACAACTTTACCGGCTGCCGTTCGTCCCGCCAGCTGCCGCTGACGGGCATGGGCGGCAACACTTGCCGCCCAGTATTCTCTCTTTGTGTTTTCCCCGGTGGCTTTTTCTGTTCTGGCTGAACAGAGGAGGGCGCCGGGGTTTCCTTCGGTTTCGCAGTGGGTTGTGGCCGGTGCTGGCAAGGACGCCTCTGCGAGGCCAGAGAATGGCATGAGTGGGAGATTGATATTTTCTGTGGATTTGAGGATAGCTCTGACAGAAAGCCCCATCATCCATCCTATAGATCATCAAGACGTGCTTTAGCATCAGAATTCCCGGGCACGGCTTCCTGCATCTTGACACGAGCCAGTTGTGCTCCCACGCGAGCATTGACAGGCTGACGTTCAGTCTTGCCATACCTCTCTGTCCAGCTTTCTACCGTTGCAAGCCCTCTGTGTGAGGCTTAAGGCTGTAACGACATACCTGTTCAATTCTTGCCGTCAGAACGCCCCTGCCGGTCAAGGCCGCAGCTGTGTATCTTTTCCATGCGACAGACAGAGTCCACCACCTGGGTCTCCCATGACTTCTGTGTGGGGTGAGCAGGGTTCTTTCCACGGGTGGACTGTTGTTTCGAATGGACGGCAACCGACGAGTCGAGGGAGAGCGCAATCTTTTTCGTGCCCGGTGCTGGAACGGACCGGAATCAGCGAAGCCTTTGAGCACCTTCAAATGAACCCCCGTGCGCTCTGGAGGCAGCGGAACTCCTGTGGAGCCGCTGCGGTCTCCATCCGGTTTCCCGCGTAAGGATTTCATGTTTTCGGACAGGCTCTATGCAGTGGCCCAGCCAGGGGATGAAAATCTCAGTATTGCCGGGATGTTTTACCAGGGGTTTCTGCAGCAGGCTGGTTCTGGCCTCCTTTCATGGGTCATCCTGGCGACCGGCTGGCTATGATGTCTTCATGGTTTGCAATGGGGCTGGTTGCGGGCTGTCAGGATCAGAGGCTGTCCCTTGCGGCAATTTGATACCCAACCGATCTTCCATCGCTTGTCTTTGCGCCGCACAACAGAGTAAATGGAAGTAAGGCTCCTCGGCAGTCTCCATATTGCGCAGGCCAGTGTCTGAATCATAGGTTTTGAATACGTAGCGGAGTTCTTTGTGCGGTCCGAACCGGCCCAGGAGCGTCACTTTGTTGCTGGACTGGCCGTATTGTGTACAGTCCTCCAGCAACGCTTGCCGTAATCGTCCCCTGTATTGCGCAAAAAACCTCAGGTGCTGCAGCAGGCGGGGCACGTCCTCGTCGACAAAGCTTGTCAGACAATCCTGCAGCTGCCGCTCTGAAAGCGACACGAAACTGGCCTCCTGCCAGCGCAGCCACAGGCGCATTGCCCAGAGAGCGGTCATGGCGGCCTGATCGGTTGTGATTTTGGTATAGATGTCCTCGTAGTGGTTGCGCTTTGAAGTGCGCGCAGCGACCAATATTTCCAGAAAGTACAAGAAAGGAGAAAAGGCGCCTTCTATCGATGTGACACAGATTTCAGGAGAGTTCTCATGGAACATGATGAACAAAAGCAGCTGCAGGCCCGGCTGCGATAGTCGGCTGGCCAGACAGGCCGGTACCCTGTCCAGCAGCAGACAGCGCCAGTCCAACCGCTGCTCACAGTTGCATAATGCGGAGGCTGCCGTCGATGGCAGCGGGTACTCGCGATAGGCCACTCTGGTCAAGTCTGCCATGTGATCCTCATCATGCCACACGAAGGCCAGAGGCGTACGCAGAATCCCATCGGCAGGCAGTACGTAATCTGTCATCAAGCCCAAAGGGTGTAGCGGAAGGTGTCCAAACCGGCAGAAATCACGAATGGACAGTGGGTGAAAAGAGGGGTAGAGCAGCAGCTGCTGGTCGTCCAGTTTCGCGAAGAAAGCATTGTCCAGGCCTGCAATCCGGGCGGCGCCGATGGCATCTGTGCCTGGTGTCTGCTGCCCCATCAGGGGAAGAGCTCGCAGCAAATTCAGCCTCTCCTGTGCAGAACGAAACAGGGGTTGATAGAGTATGTCGTCGATCAGCCGGGCATTGTTTTTGAATATTGGCTGTATCACTTGGCGCTGTACTATCAGGTCACACAGAAGCATCAGCGACAGCGCCAGACGTACAGTGCGTTTGTAAGGAGCCTGTTGTTTTTTCACCAGGGCTTTGGTCTGCTCGCCCAGGCGTGTCAGGGCTGCGTTTTCTTCCTGGGTCAGGGGGTGCTCGAACTGCTTGTTTTGACGTATGTGGTCGATGAAGGTCTCCATGTTTCTCAGGGTGACATTCAGAGGATCGAAAAAAAATTCCTTGTCTTGCGCTTCCAGGCTGCGGCGTTCTGCCAGCTGTTCTTTGAAAATCGTCAAGTACTCAACTTCCTGAAAGCGTTCAGCCAAGGCGTAATCGCATTCCAGATCAGGCGTGGAAGGTGGTTTGGGCACCCTCTTCTCCAATGGCACAAAAGTTGGCGAGAGACGGTTGATCTCCAGGTCCTGTTTGCTCAAATCCGGGAGCAACTGCAGAGCCTCGCGCTCAGCCGAACCTTGTGGCGCCAGGTGCTCGGGCGGGCGAGACAAGAGGACTGTGGCTTCAGCTGTGTTGATGTCCGGCGGCTCTGGTCGTAGCCGAACCTGGTGCCCCTGGTACTGGCCTGTGGGTTGGGCAGGATGCTGGATGCATTCCGGCAGGGTTTTACAGGCCACCGATGCTTCGGGGACCTTCATGTTGGTGTGATTCACAAGATGTTCTCCCTCGCTCTACAGATCAGGATAAAGACAGGAGATTGGATTCCATGACTGGATAAAAAGTTCCCGGCTGTGATAACAGGCTGATACTGGTCGTATTTTCTGGCACGAGCCTTGGTCGAAGTGAGCCCAGCGTCCAGGCTTGCACTCACTTTCTACTTTGTGGAGGCAGCTGGAACACCAGCCTTTTCTGTCGACGACAGTCGTTCATAACGGAAGTCCTGCCCAAGTTTTTCACAGGCGGGAAAACGATTTCAGGCACTGTCCCGGATGTGGTTGTTCTTTTTCTGTCGCAAGCGATCGTTTTGTCGCAAGCGGTCGTTTGCCTCTGTGTTTTGACAACAGGCGACAAGAAAAGTGACGTATTGCTGTGCCAGTTGTGCCAGTTGTGGCAGTGGAGTTCACCAGCAAAGCGGTTTTGGACAGCTGACAGGGGCCATGGCTATCGCTCAGGCCATAGCCTCAGGCGTGGCCGGTTGTGGCCCGTCAGGATCTGTGGCCGTTCCCGGCGGCAACTTGATACCAAGCCGCTGTTCCATCGCCAGCCTGTCGGCCGCACAGCAAAGCGAATGGAAGTAAACGACAATTGTGTTATCCACATTTCGCAGTCTGGCGTTGGGCCAATAGCTGCTGAAAAAGATGACGTACTCCTTTTGCGGCCCGTAATACCCCGCAAAAGTGTGTTCGTTGTCTGCGTCTACACGATGCACACTGCACTGCTCTGCAAACAGCTGGCGCAAGGTACCCTGATGTTCTGAAAAAAAACTGAGGTGCTGCCGTAGTTGCGGCAGGTCCGTGTCTAAAAAAGTTTGCGCGCAGTCCTGCAGAGCCTTCTGTGATAGCTGATAGTCGGCTGCCTGCCAGCGAGACCACAGACGCACCGTCCAGAGCACGGCAATGGCTGCCTGATCGCTCGTAATTTTTTGATAGATGTCCTCATAGGCGTGGCGGCTCAAAGTGCTTGCGCAGATCAATGCTCCCAGGTAGTAGCGAAACGCAGAACAGCTGGATTCCATATGTCGCGCACTCAATGCGGGCTCGTACTCGTGAAGCAGCTGAAACGCCAACAGTTGCAGTGCCGGCTGCGATAGCAGAGTCGCCAGACACACTGGCGCCCGATTCAACAGGAGACAGCGCCAGTCCCGGCGCCTGGCAGAGTCGCATAGCGGTGACATGGCTGGCGATGTCGGGCAGTAATAGCCAACACTGGCCAGCTGTTCCATGTGCTCCAGGTCATGCTGAGCAAAGGACAGGGGGCTGCGCAGGCTTCCGTCAGCGTTCATGACGTAGTCTGTTATCAAGCCGATGGGATGCACGGGAAGGTGACAAAACTTGCAGAAATCGGCAACAGTCAACGGATGAAAAGACGGATAAAGCAGTAGATTCGGGTTGTTGACTGCTTCAAGGAGCGCCTGCCCCATATTGAAAGGAAGGCAAGCAGAAAGGTCTTGCTCTCCACCCGGGCCCTGCTGCGTCAGGGGCAGAGCTGCCAGCAGAAGTGGTTCCTTCTTCCTGTCAGGATCAAGCCTTGCACTGTCGCACAGGAGCATGCGTCGATCGTCTTTCAAATACGGCTCCAGAACTTGCCGTCGTGTGACAATGTCGCACAGAATCATCAGCGACAGGCTCAGGCGCAGGGTGCGCTTGTACAGGGCCTGATTTTTTTTCAACAGCACCCTGGTCTCTCGGCCTATACGTCCCAGGGCGGCCTCCTCCTCTGCGGTCAAGGGCTGTGTGAACTGCTTGCGTTGCGCTATGTGGTCAATGAAGGTTTCCATATTTCGCAGGGTGACCATCAGGGGCTTGAACGCGAATTCCAGACCTTGCGCCTCTTGCTCTTTTCGTCGCGCCAGCTGTTCCTTGATAAACGTCAGGGATTCTTCATTCTGAAAAATGTCAGTCAAGGCAGTGTCATCTTCCAGCTCTGGCGTGAAAGGAGGCGGGGGTGGCTGTTGTTCGGCAGGCTCATCATGTGACAAGACGCAGTCGATGTTGATGGGCAGCTTGGGGTCGTTGAGGTCCGGGCAGCCAGGCCAGCGTTGCACCAGCCTGTCGGGGACCGGATCGAGCATGGCGCACGCGCGCAAGGGATCTGTCCGGATGACGACGCCGGGCGCGTCCTTCTGAGTCCTGCTGAGGTAGCCTTCGGCAAGCGGCCCTTCCTCTGGAGATGAGTCGACTGTTCTGCCATATGAACTGGCTGTTGAAGCAGTTCCTGCCTTTGCGGGTAGCTCTGATCGCGAGGCGGCAGGCTCCTGTTTCTTGTCACAGCTGGAGAGGCCGTATTCTGTGGTCCACATAAAGATATTTCCTCGTCATTTCCCTGCTGCCAGTCTTGTTCCGACAACTTCCTGATGCTCGTTGGACAACATCAGAGAAAAAGGGTTCAGTGCTGCTGCCATTGTTTCTGTTTCTGTTTCTGTTTCTGTTTCTGTTTCTGTTTGAGTTTGTGTTTGTGTTTCTGTTTGTGTTTCTGTTTGTGTTTCTGTTTGTGTTTGTGCCCCGTTTCAGCAGTGGTGCTCACCTGCAAGATTCTGCGAGGCACCGGGTGCGGCAGGTTGAGGCGTGTCAGGTTCGGAGGCTGTGCCCTCCGGCAGCACTCTGCCCGCCAGTCGCTTTTCTATGGCGTGTCTTTCTGTTGCAGAGCAGATTGAATGGAAGTAGACGAGATCTGTCACTTCCATGTTGACCAGCCTGGCTTCGGGAAAATGGCTGCGGAAAAAGATGATGTACTCCTGTTCCGGTCCGTACCAGCCGCCGAACGTGTATTCACCGCCTCGTACCAGACGCAGACTGGCCTGTTCTACAAACAGTTGTCGCAGAGTTCCCCGGTTCCGGCTGAAAAATGCCAGGTGCTGCTGCAGTCGGGGGAGGTCCGTTGCGACAAAGGTGTCTGCACAGTCGTGCAGCGCCTTCTCTGACAATTGACAGTCGGCTGTCAGCCAGCGCGACCACAGACGTACGGCCCAGAGCAGGGTAATGGCTGCCTGATCGATCGTAATTTTCCTGTAGATATCTTCGTAGGCCTGGCACTGGGTAGTACGTGCGCCGACCAGACCTTTCAGGTAATAGAGGAAGGCCTGGCAACTGGAGTCTGTCTTGCTGGCAATCCAGTCGGGGGAATGTTCATGAAGCAACTGGAACAGCAAGAAGTGCAAGGCCGGCTCTGATAGCCGCCGGGCCAGGCAATCTGGCATCCGACCCAGCAGCAGGCAGCGCCAGTCCAGGCGTCTGGCAGGGTTACATAATGCGGCCTCAGCCACAGAGGCGGGCTTGTGGGCGGGGTCGCCTACATCGAGCAGCTGACTCATGTGATTGAGATCGTGCTCTGCAAACGACAGAGGACTGTACAAAATTCCGTCAGCGTTGAGCGCATAGTCTGTTATCAGGCCGATGGGGTGCACGGGAAGATGGCCAAACTTACAGAAATCGGTAACAGTCAGCGGTTGAAAAGAAGGATAAAGCAGTAGATTCGGGTTGTTTACCGTTTCAAGGAGCGCTTCGCGCATCCAGGGGGAAAGACCGCCAGCGGGAAGGCTGTCCTTGCCGTCCGGGCAGTTCTGCCTGGTAAAGGGAAGAGCTTCCAGCAACAGCGGCTCCCACTTTCTGCCAGGATCGAGCCAGGTGCTCCTGCACAGGCACAGCTTGCTGCTGTCGTCCAGATAGGGCTCCAGCACCTGGCGACGCGTGATAATGTCACACAAAAGCATCAACGACAGGGCCAGACGCAGAGTGCGTTTATACAGAGGCAGCCGGGCTTCCACCAGCGGCCTGGTTTCCATATCTATACGCTGCAGGGCCGCTGCTTCCTCGGCGGTCAAGGGGTTACGGAACTGCTTCCCTTCAGCGATGTGGTCTATGAAGGTCGCCATGTTCTTCAGGGTGACCATCAGGGGTTTGAACGGGAACTCGTCGCCTTTTTTCTCCATCCTCTGCCGTTTTTTCAGCTGGTTGGTGATAAAAGCCAGGGAGTCGGTTTTCTGAAAGGTTTCAGTCAGGGCAGGGTCGTCTTCCAGTTTCGGCTTTAAAGGAGGAGCCTCGATCCAGTCGTCCAGTGCAACCATGTCTTGTAAGACAGCGTTAAGCGTCAGGTTCGGGTCGCTCAGATCCGGACACGCAGGGCTGGAGTCTGACGTCCTGTCCGCAGGAGGATCCTGCCAGACTCTTCCCTGATTCGGGAGTGAGGAGGGCAACAGACTGACGCCGGCCTCTGTGTCCTTGTGGATATCTGCTGACATCAGTAGCGACTGGACGTTACGCCCTTCGTACTGGCCGGTGGGCGAAGCCGGGCAGATCCTGCTTTGCTCAAGGTCTTGAGGAGAGCGCAATCCACCCGTTTGTATGTGACTGACATTCATGGACGTCTTGATCCCTGTTGATGGAAAACAGGGAATTGGAGCCCATTGACTGCTGATAAGTTCCCGACTGTTGTCGCCAGCCACGGCCTGAAAGAAGGCGACACAGGGACTCTTGTTCATTATCAGCAGTCAGCACCTGGTGCAGACCGGCTTGCCGGGCCGGCCCAGGGATAGAGCAGGGGGCGCACAAGCCGGGCAGAGATTGCCCGGCCAGCGTTGGCAAGCTGATAGCGTTATTGCTGAGCTGTGTGCGGCTCGGGCGTGTGCGGCTCGGGTACGGTTCCCTCTGGCAGTCTTGTCCGGATCCGTGCTTCCATCGCGCACCTTTGGACCGGAGGCTCAAGTCAGTGGAAGTAGATCAGCTCGCCAGGATCAAGATTGCGCAGGCCGCATTGTGGAGCCTGGCCAATGAAAAAGTTGATGTGCGCCTGTTCGAGCCCGGACCCATAACGGCCACCGAACACCACTTTGTTTTCATCTATGTAACGCAGAGAGCAGTTTTCGGCGAACAGCTGCCGCAGACTGGCCCTGTGTCCGCAATAGAACTGCGGGTGCAGCCGCCGCCGGGGCAGGTCCCTGTCGGTAAAGTGTTGCGCGCAGTCCAGCAGCCGCTTCCTGCCAGCTGGCAGTCTGGGCCTGCCAGCATAACCACAACCTTGTGGTCCAGAGTACAGCCACAGCTGTCTGATCCATGCTGATGTTGCTGTATATTTGCTCGTAGGCATTGCGGTTGATGGTGCGAACATGGGCCAGTTCTTTCAGCCAGTTCTTTCAGCCAGTTCTTTCAGCCAGTTCTTTCAGGTAGTGCAGGAAAAAAGAACGGCTGCAGCCTGTCTTTCTTGCGGCCTGTTGGGGAGAGCGTTCATGAAACAAGATGAACAGCAACAGCTGCTGTACCGGTTTCGACAGCTGAGTGTTGACATCCTCCCCGCCCTGAAGGACGGGGCTTGCCGCGCACTGGGTCAGGAGGCGGATCTGGCAGTGCCAACCTTGTGCCCGGGAGGGAGATAGCCGCCCGGGTGATGGTCCCTTCAGCTTTGTTTTGTGTTGGTCTTTCGTTTCGTGTCTGACTGATGCCACCTCTGGTGGGCGGTGCTGGCCCCGGAAAACCACTGACCGTTTTGCCTGGCGCAAGCACAAGAGTGGTAGAGTTCTCTATCGCGTGCGTCCCTGTTTCTGAAGTGGGTTGCCCTGCCGTTTGTGAAAGATGGCATGGTCGCCTTCTTTGAGCCACATGATGGTATTTCCTCGGTGTGTTGTATGACTGCCGCCTTGTGGTCTGGCACATTCGTCAGACTCCCTTGGGCAACAGCGGGCACGAAAGGTGCATTGCGATCAGCATTGGTCTTGCTGCATGTCAGCAGAGGTGCTCAGCAGCAAGCCAGAGGCTGACGTCATGGGCCAACCTTGTCAGCATGTTTATCAGGACGTCATGGGCCGGGGATCTGCGATCTCCCTACAGCGGTACCGGGGGGCATGCCGCTGTCCATCAAGTCTCTGCAGGCTCAGGCGTGGCCGGTCGCGGCGTGTCAGGCTCGGAGCCAGTCCCTTCCGGCAGCTGCATGCAGGTGCGCTTTTCGATGGCGCGTCGGTCTTCAAGACCGCACAGCCAATGGAAGTAAACGATTTCGGTCGTGTCCACATTGTGCAACCCCGTGTCTGGGTCATAGCTGGTGAAGAAGGTGATGCGCATCTGGTCCGGGCCGCAACAGGCCTCAAATGCGTGTCTGTTGTCATCGTCCACATTATGTGAACTGCTGTGCTCTGCAAACAGTTGCCGCAGGCTGCTCCTGTGCTGCGCGAGGAACCTCAGATGCTGGTCGAGGCGGGGCATATCCCTGTCAATAAATGCCTGTGCACAGGCCTGCAGCTGCTTCTGGGACAAGTGACAGTCAGCTGCCTGCCAGCACGACCACAGACGCATTGTCCAGAGTACGGCAATGGCTGCCTGATCGGTCGTGATTTCCCTGTAGATGTCCTCATAGATATGGCGTTCCAGGGCGTGAGCGTTGACCAACTCTTCCAGATGAAGCGGAAACCGGGCAGAGGGGGAGCTCATACTCATGACGCTCAGCTCGGGCGGTTTTTCGTGAAGCAGACGAAACAGCAAAAACTGCAGTGCCGGCTGTGACAGCTGCGTCGTCAGACAGTCCGGAATGCGATCCAGCAACAGGCAGCGCCAGTCCAGCCGCAGGGCCGGATCGTAGAGTGGCACCTCAGCTACTGAGGCGAGCCGATGGTCCGGATCGCCGACCGCGATCAGGTCTTCCATGTGGCTCAGATCGTGTTCTGCGAAGCACAGAGGGGTTCTCAGCTCACCATCGGCTCCCATCATATAGTCTGTTATCAGGCCAACGGGGTGCAGGGGAAGGTGACCGAACCTGCAAAAGTCGGCGATCTTCAGTGGCTGGAAACTGGGGTAAAGCAGCAGATTCTGGTTATGTATGGTTTCAACGAGTGTCTGGTTGAGCGAAACCTGGTGCCCGAGACGGAGAAGGAGGTGTTCTTTATCCGGCTCTGGCTTTTCTGTCAGAGGCAGCGCCGCCAGCACTTGTCGCAGGACGCGGCTATAGCGACGAGAACGCGCGGAGGGACAGGAGGTGCATATCTGCCTGGCCAGCCCGGGCTGTTCTTTCGACAGCGGCCTTACGACCAGTCGCTGAGTGACGATTTCACACAGAATCGTCAGCGACAGGGCCAGACGCAGGGTGTGCTTGTACAGAGCTCGCTTCGCTGTTACCAGCTGTGCTGTCTGCCAGTCTATACGTGTCAGGGCGGCGGTTTCCTCTGGTGTCAAAGGGTCCTTGAACTGCTTGCCCGCCCCTATGTGTTTGATGAAAGTTTCCATATTTTCCAGGGTCACCAGCAGAGGGGCGAACACGAACTCCAGACCTTTGTCTTCCAGCCGTCGTCGTTCTGCCAACTGCTCTTTAACAAACGTCAGCGAACTTGGTTCCTGAAAGGTTTTTGCCAAGGCAGGGTCGTCTTTCAGTCTGGGCGTGAAAGGGGGGCGCGGCATTTTTTTTTCGAGTGGAACGAAGTCGGGTGCGAGAGAATTGATGGGCAGGTGCGGATCGCTGAGGTCTGGACAGCCCAGCCAGGCAAACAAGGTCCGGTCCTGACAGGGGGGCTGGGGTGCGGTTCTCTTGTTCCGGGGCGGGGAGGGCAAGAGACTGGATGCTCTTCGTTTACTGCAACAGGTTTCCTGCGGTGAAGATAGCGACCGCACCAGGCGTCCTTGGTGCAGACTGGAAGCTGGGGTGGTACCCAGGGCTCTTTCCAGGGGCCTTGTGGAGAATCCCGATCGGTCGGCTTTCATTTGACTGTCGTGCATGAGGGTTTGCCCTTCGCTGATAAACAACAGAGAGTCAGAGTCATGCGTCTGACGACAAGTTCCCGGCGATAGCCTGCAGGAAAATGAGACTACAGGGTTTTCCAGTGCTGCCTCTGGTGCGCAGCTGCCCAGCGGGCAGACTGTCCGATCCTGTTACAGGACCGAACCGAGGCTCAGTGCCTGTTTGCTGCCCAGGTGCTGTCAACCGGAGTGTCCGGTTCCGAGGCTGTCCCTTCTGGCAGCGGGACACAGATCCGCTCTTCGATGGCGCGCCTGTCTGTCGCACAGCAAAGCCAATAAAAGTAAACGACGTCTGTCATGTCCAGATTGTGTAACCCGGTGTCTGGGTCGTAGACCACGAAGAATGTGACGGACAGCTGGTCCGGTCCGCAATAGCTCGCAAACGCGTACCTGTTGTTGAAAGTCCGGGCATGCGAGCGGGGGTGCTCCGCAAACAGTTGCCGCAGTCTGCTCCTGTGCTGTGCAAAAAAATTCAGGTGCTGGTCAAGGCGGGGAAGATCCTTGTCAATAAAGGCCCGAGCACATGCATGCAGTTCCTCCTCTGACAATTGACAGTCAGCTGCTCGCCAGCACGACCACAGACGCATGGCCCAGAGTATGGCAATGGCTGCCTGGCCGGTCGTGATGCCCTTATAAGTGTCCTCATAGGTATGGCGCAACACACTGGTGGCTCCGACCAGGGTTTTTATGTGGCGCGGGAAAGAGGCGGTGTCGGAACTCATGCTCCTGACACTCTCGTCAGGATCTTTTTCGTGCAACAAGTCAAACAGCAACAACTGCAGCGCCGACAGCGACAGCTGGTCTGTCAGGCAGCGCGGGATCCGGTCCAGCAACAGGCGGCGCCAGTCCAGACGCCTGGCAGAGTCGTACAAGGGCACATCAGCCACACCGGCGAGTCTGTAGTCAGGGTCGCCTACCGCGATCATGTCTTCCATATGGGTCAGATCGTGCTCCGCGAAGGGCAGAGGGGTGCGCAACTGGCCGTCGGCCCCCATCACGTATTCTGTCATCAGACCAACAGGGAACAGGGGAAGGTGACCGAGCCTGCAAAAATCAGCAATAGTCAGCGGATGAAAGGAAGGGTAGAGCAGCAGATTCTGGTTATTGATCGTTTCAAAGAGTGTCAGGTACAGCGAAAGACTGAACCAGATTTTGGGGAGGGCTTGTTCTCCGCCAGAGCCGTGTTTCCCGGTCAGAGGGAGAGCTGCCATCAGCCGCTGTCGTCGACCCGGAAAATAGTCACTCCAGAGGCTTGAAGTCGTGTTGGAAATAAATATTTTTTCCGACAGCCAGGGCTGTTGCTCAAGCAGCGGGTTTATCACCAAGCGCTGCGTGATGATGTCGCACAGGATTGTCAGCGACAGGGCCAGACGCAGGGTGCGCTTGTACCGGGGCTGTTGGGCGCTCACCAGCTTTGCTGTCTGCTGCCCTATACGCTTGAGGGCTGCGGTTTCTTCCTCGATCAAAGTCCCCGTGAACTGTTTGCCTTCCTCTATGTGCTTGATGAAGATCAGCATATTCTCCAGGGTCACCATCAGGGGGGCGAACATGAATTCCTGCCCCTGGGCTTCTACTTTTCGCCGTTCTGCCAGCTGTGCCTGGATAAACGTCAGCGAGTTTTCATCCTGAAAGGTTGTCGCAAGGTCAAGATCGTCTTTCAGGCTGGGCGCGACACGCGGGCGTGGCATGGTCTGCTCCAGTGGGATGAAGTCTGGCGCAGGACGGTTGATAGCCAGATCCGGATCGCTGAGGTCTGGGAAGCCCGGCCAGGTCTGTACGACCCGGTCCGGGCATGGCTGGTTTGGTGTCAGCTTGTTACTCGGAGGTGAAGTGCTCACCAGGCTGGTGCCTGCTGTTCTTTTATTGCAGCAGGTATTGCAGCAGGCTTGTTGTGGTTGCGCTAGCGGTTTCACCTGACGCCCGTCGCACTGGCCGTGCCCAGCAGCCGGGATACCCCCTGCGGGAGGTGCGGGGAGCCGCAATCCGCTGGCTTTCACTGGATTGTCATGCATGGGACTTTTGCCTTTGTTAATAAAAAACAAATGGCTGGAGCTATGATTTTGACAAAAGTTTCTCGCCTCTCACTTACAGGAAAGTGACACGGACACAGGACACAGGACACAGGACACAGGACACAGGACACAGGACAGTGCTTCCATTCCCGGTCCTGGTACGCAGATATCCGTGCCGGCAGCTTGCCCAATTCTGTCTAAAGAGCCATGGCAGCCACGTTCAATCAGCCCTCCCTCATGAGCGTCCGTCATTCAAAGAGGGGGCCATCCATAACGGGGAGACGTTGCGTCCTGTGGATTATCAGTCAGGCTGTCATATTCGTAGCCTGTTCCCTCTGTTGGAGTGTCAGGTTCGGAGCCTGTTCCTTCCGGCAGTCGGGCACGGGTCTGCTCTTCCATGGCGCACCTGTTCGCCGGAGAGCGCAGGGCCTCAAAGTACACCAACTCGCTACGCTCCGTATTGCGCAGACCGGTTTTTGGGGAGTGGCTGTGGAAAAAGTGAATGGGTCCCCCCCCAGGCCCGTACTGGCCGCCGAGCTTCCACGCCTGATGCTCGTCCAGTGACTGAAAAACACACCGCTGTGCAAACAGCAGTCGCAGATTGACTCTGTGTTCGGAAAAAAACTTCAGGTGCTGCTCCAGTCGGGGCACGTCCTTGTCAATAAAGGTCTGTGCACAGTCTTGCAGTTGCTGTTGTGACAGCTGACAGTCCGCTGCCATCCAGCACGACCAGAGCCGTATTGCCCATAAAACAGTCATGGCTGTCTGATTTGTTGTGATGTCCCAGTAAATGCTCTCGTAGGCATCCCGCTTTGTTGTGCGTGCGTCGGTCAGGACGCTCAGATACCAGGAGAAAGCGGAAAGACGCAAGCTTACAATTCCTGCGTTCGTTCGAGGGTTCTCTTCATGAAACAACAGGAACAGAAACAGCTGCAGTGCGGGTTTCGATACCAGGGGAGCCACGGGAGCTGGCACCTTGTCCAGCAGCAGGCAGCGCCAGTCCAGACGTTTTGCACAGCTACACAAGGCAGCCTCAGCGGGTGAAGTGGGCTGATGGTCGGGGTCGCCTATCCGAATCAGTTGCTCCATATGCTGTAGATCATGCTCCGCAAAAGCCAGAGGGGTCATCAGCCTGCTGTCAGCCCCCATCACGTAGTCTGTGATCAGGCCGACAGGATGCAGGGGAAGGTGGCCGAAGCGACAGAAATCGGCAACAGTCAACGGGTGAAAAGAAGGATACAACAGTAAATTCTGGTTGGTGACTGTTTGAAAAAGTGTTTTGTATAGATTGGAATGGCGCCAGACAACGGGAAGGGCTTGCTCTTCATCAGGATTGTGTTGTGCTGTCAGGGGCAGAGCCGCCAGCAGCCATAATTCGTTGTCGCTATCCTTGCGCAAATATGAAACAACATAGTGGCTGTATATCTCTTCCGACAGCCTGGGCTGTTCTTTGTGCAGCGGTTTTAGTACCAGTCGCTGTGTAATGATTTCACAGAGGAGCATCAGCGACACAGCCAGACGCAGGGTGCGTTTGTACAGGGGGTTTTCTGCTGCTACCAGCTTTGCTGTCTGCTGTCCTATACGTTTCAGGGCGGCGCTTTCTTCCTGGGTCAAAGGTTCTTCGAACTGCTTGCCTGCCTCTATGTGTTTGATGAAGGTCTGCATATTCTCCAGGGTCACCATCAGGGGGGCGAACACGAACTCCTCACCTTTTTCTTCTACCCGCCGTCGTTCGGCCAGCTGTTCCTTGATGAACGTCAACGAGTTGTCTGCCTGGAAGTCTGTCGTCAGATGAAGGTCTTCTTTCAGCCGGGGTGTGAAAGGAGGGCTCGGCACTTGTTTTTCCAGTGGAATAAAGTTGGGTATGGGGCAGTTGATGGGCAGATCCGGATCGCTGAGGTCTGGACAGGGCGACCCGGTCTGTGCGACCCAGTCCAGGCATGGCTCCTGCAGTGGCAGCTGTTTACCCGGCGCGGAGAAGGCGAACGGGCTGCCCGTTGTTCTTTTATGGCAGCAGGCTGGCTGTGGCTGCGCTAGCGGCTTTACCTGACGCCCTTCGTGACGCCCTTCGTATTGGTCTTGTGCGGCGTTCGGGGTGCGCGCCTGGGTGTTGGCATACAACGGCTTGCCAGCACTCATTGAGCTGTCGTACATGATTCCTTCCTTTCTATGTAGTCAAAGATAAAGGGTTGGAGTCATGAACCGACGACAAGTTCCCACTTGCAGCCTGGCGGAAAATGACACAGACACATTTTTCTACTGCCGGCCCTGGTGCGAATACGCTGGCCGATTGCCTCATCCTGTGGCGGGGCAACAATGCCAGCCTCTTTCAATGGGCTCTCAGTACTGAGAGTCCGTCATTGAAAAAGGGGATAAAGAGTGCGCCACCGCCGGGCTCTCGTTTCCTGGTAAATATCAACCGGGGCGTCAGGTTCGAAGCCCGCCCCTCTGGCTGCGCGGCACTTTCTGGGAGGGAGACGTCAAACAGGGGTGTCGGGTTCGGGGCCTGTCCCCGCTGGCAGCCTGGCACGGGTCCGCTCTTCCATGGCGTGCCTCTCATCAGGAGAGTGCAGTGACTGAAAGTACACCAGATCGCTATGTTCCAGGTTGCGCAGCCCCGTTCCTGGGCAAGCGCTGACGAAAAGATTAACGTAGTCTCGCCCGGGTCCGTATGGGCAGCCAAGCTTCCATGCCTGATGCTCGTCCAGTGAGTAAAAAATACACCGCTGTGCAAACAGCTGCCGCAGACTGGCTCTGTGCGTGGAAAAAAACATCAGGTGCTGCTCCAGGCGTGGCACGTCCTTGTCTACAAAGTCCTTTGCACAGTCGAGCAGTCGCTGTGGGGACAACTGACAGTCTGCTGCCAGCCAGCGCGACCACAGCCGTATGGTCCAGAGCACAGCCATGGCTGCCTGATCCGTTGTTATTTTTGTGTACATGTCCTCGTAGGCATCACACTTTGCGGTGCGCGCTTCGACCAGGTGGCGCAGGAGTGGCGAAAAAGCAGAAAGGCTGGAGCGCATATGTTTTGCGCTGCTGTGCGGGTGTCTCTCATGAAACAACAGAAACAGCACCAGTTGCAGTGCCGGCTTCGACAGCCGGTCGGCTACAGGTTCTGGCACCTTGTCCAGCAGCAGCTGACGCCAGTTCAGACGCCTGGCACAGCTACACAATGCGCATTCAGCCGGTGAAGTGGGCTGGTGCCAAGGGTCGCCCACCAGCCTCAGCTGCTTCATGTGGACCAGATCGTGCCGCGCAAAGTTCAGAGGGGATTGGAGCTGGCTGTCAGCCCCCATCACGTAGTCTGTTATGAGTCCAACAGGGTGCAGGGGAAGCTGGCCGAACCGGCAAAAATCGGCAACAGTCAACGGATGAAAAGAAGGGTAAAGCAACAGGTTCTGGTCGTGCAGCGCGCCACCAAGCGCGTAGTTGAGCACAGAGAAGCGCCCGAAAACAGGAAGGGCGTGTTTGCCATCAGAGCCGCGTTGCTCTGCCAGCGGTAGAGCCGCCAGTAGCCGTCGCCTGGCGTTGTTATCAAGATGCGGGATCTCATCATAGCCTGGTATGTATTGCGACAGCCCGGGATTGTCGTGCAGCAGGGGTCCCAGCACCTGCCGCCGCGTGATGATTTCACACAGGATCATCAGCGACAGCGCCAAACGCAGGCTGCGCTTGTACCGGGCCTGCTCTGCGTCTACCAGGTCTGCTGTCTGCTGCCCGATACGCTCCAGGGCTGCGGCCTCGTCCTGGGTCAAGGGCGCCTCGAACTGCTTGCCTGCCTTTATGTGGTTGATAAAGGTCTGCATATTCTTGAGGGTTACCATCAGGGGGGCGAACACGAATTCCTCACCGTCCTTTTCTACCCGCCGTCTTTCTGCCAGCTGTTCTTCAATAAACGTCAGCGAGTTTTCTTCCCCGGCGGTTTTCGTCAGGAAAGTGTCGTCGTCCAGCGTTGGCGTAGCATGAGGGCGTGGTACCTGCTCTTGCGGTGCAACGAAGTCTGGCGCGCGATAGTTGATGGGCATGTTGGGGTCGCTGAGATCGGGATAATCCGGCCTCGCCAGTACGACGCTGTTCAGGTCAGGTTCCTGCAGTGCCACCTGTTTGTACGGCGCGGAGGAGGCGAACGGACTGTCTGCGGCTGTGTTATTGCAGTGGGCAGGTTGTGGCTGCGCCAGCGACTTTACCTGACGCCCGTCGCACTGGCCGTGCCTGCTACCCGGGATGCCCCCTGCGGGAGGTGTGGGGAGTTGCAATTCGCGGGCTTTTACTTGATTGCCATGCATGAGTTTTTTCTCTTTCTCTATTACGAAACAGAGGGATAGAGTCATGATGGTTGCGACAAGTTCCCGGTTGCCGCTTGCAGAAAAATGATATCGGCAGTTGCCTGCGCTGCCGGCCCTGGTGCGGATATGCTGGCGCAGGCAGGCTGGCAATCATGTTACGGGGCGAAGCAAGGGCCGTGACAGCCACTGTCAGACCGCTCTGGGTTTCCAGAATCAGTCATTAAAAGAGGCGACAACAGTTCCGCCGTCGCGAGGCTCCTGCTCCCGGGGAAATATCAACTGGGCTCTCAGGTTCGAAGGCTGTCCCTTCTGGCAGGCGGGCACGGGTCTGCTGTTCCATGGCGCGCCTGGCATCAGGAGAGTGCAGTGACTCAAAATACACCAGCTCACAACGCTCCGTATTGCGCAGACCGGTCTTGGGGCAATCATCGCTGTAGAACAAATTAATGTGTTTCTGGCCGGGCCCGTACCGGCCGCCGAGCGACCATCCATTATTCTCCGTTTGGAGGCGCGACGTACACTTCTGTGCAAACAACTGCCGCAGGCTGGCTCTGTGTCTGGAAAAAAACATCAGATGCTGCTCCAGGCGCGGCACGTCCTTGTCAATACATGCCCTGGCACAGTCTTGCAGCTGCTCCCGGGACAGCTGACAGTCTGCTGCCAGCCAGCACGACCACAGTCGTATTGTCCAGAGCGCAGCCATGACGGCCTGATCTGTCGTGACTTCCCTGTAAATGTCTTCGCAGGCATCGCGCCGTGCTGTGCGTGCGTCAACCAGTTCCTCGAGGAACAGGGGGAAGGCAGAAAGACAGGAGTCCATCTCTGTTGCGCTTTTTTTCCGGTTTTCTCTCATGAAACAACTGGAACAGCAGCAGTTGCAGTGCCGGCTGCGATAGCCGGGCTAGAGGCGCTGGCACCTTGTCCAGCAGCAGTTGACGCCAGTTCAGACGTTTCGCACTGCTACACAATGCGGCCTCAGCCGGTGAAGTGGGCCAGTGGCTGGGGTCGTTCACCTGGCTCAGACTCTCCATGTGGGCCAGATCATGCTCCGCAAAGGCCAGAGGAGTTTTCAGCTGGCTGTCAGCCCCCATCACATAGTCTGTTATCAGGCCAACAGGGTGCAGGGGAAGCTGGCCGAACCGGCAAAAATCGGCAACAGTCAACGGATGAAAAGAAGGGTAAAGCAACAGGTTCTGGTTGTTCGCCTTTTCCAAAAGCGCATGCCTCAGGATCGGGCTGATCCAGAAATGGGGAAGGGCTTGCTTTTTACCGGGACCGTTTTGCTCTGTCAGGGGCACAGTCGCCAGCAGCTTTGGTTCATCCTTACCGAGATCCGTGATCGCATAGGAGACTGATAGCTGTTTCGACAGCGCGGTTTTTTGTGCAGCAGGGACGTGATGACCTGCCGCTGCGTGATGATTTCACACAGAATCATCAGCGACAGAGCCAGATGCAGGGTGCGTTTATACAGGGGGTTTTCTGCTGCCACCAGCTTTGCTGTCTGCTGTCCTATAGGTTTCAGGGCGGCGCTTTCTTGCTGGGTTAAAGGCTCCTTGAACTGCTTGCCTGCCTCTATGTGCTTGATGAAGGTCTGCATATTCTCCAGGGTCACCATCAGGGGGGCGAACACGAACTCCTTGCCTTTTTCTTCTACCCGCCGTCGTTCGGTCAGCTGTTTCTCGATGAACGTCAACGAGTTGTCTGCCTGGAAGTCTGTCGTCAGATGAAGGTCTTCTTTCAGCCGGGGTGTGAAAGGAGGGCGCGGCACTTGTTTTTCCAGTGGAATAAAGTGGGGTATGGGTAAGTTGATGGGCAGACCCGGATCGCTGAGATCTGGACAGTCCGGCGAGGTTTGTACGACCAGGTACGGGCATGGTTCCTGCAGTGCCAGCTGTTTAGCCGGAAGAGGGGAGGTGAACGGGCTGCCCGCTGTTCTTTTAGCGCAGCAGGCTTGCTGTGGCCGCGATAGCGGCTTTACCGGACGCCCGTCGTGACGCCCTTCGTTCTGGCCCTGTGCGGTGTTCAGAGTGCGCGCCTGGGTGTTGGCATACAACTGCGTGCCGGTTTTCACCGAGTTGTCGTACCTGACTCATTCCTTTCTATTTATGCGAAGACAAAGGGTTTGAGTCATGAACAGACGACAAGTTCCCGCTTGCAGCCTGGCGAAAATAACACAGGCACATCTTTCTGCTGCCAGCCCTGGTACGGATGCGCTGGCCGACTGCCCCATCCTGTGATGGGGGAAAGATGACAGCCTCTTTCAATTGACTCCCAGTCCTGAGAGTTCGTCATTGCAAAAGGGGATAAAGAGTGCGCCACCATAGGGCTCCTGGTTCCAGGATAACCTCAACCGGGATGCCAGGTTCGACGCCCGCCCCCAGACTGCGGGGCGCTCTCTTGCGAGGGCGGCGTCAAACAGGGGTGTCGGGTTCGGGGCCTGTCCCCGCTGGCAGCCTGGCACGGGTCCACTCTTGCATGATGTGCCTCTCATCAGCAGATTGCAGTGACTGAAAATACACCAGATCACTATGCTCCAGGTTGCGCAGACCAGTTCTTGGGCAAGCGCTGACGAAAAGATTAACGTAGTCCCACCCAGGTCCGTACTGGTGGCCGAGCGTCCAGCTATCATTTTCGTCCTTGAGGCGAAGCGTACATTTCTGTGCAAACAGCTGCCGCAGACGGACTCTGTGGCTGGCAAAAAACCTCAGGTGCTGTTCCAGGCGTGGCACGTCCTTGTCAGCAAAGTCCTGTGCGCAGTCGAGCAGCCGCTGTGGGGACAGCTGACAGCCTGCTGTCAGCCAGCGCGACCACAGCCGTATGGTCCAGAGCACAGCCATGGCTGCCTGATCCGTTGTGATTTGTCTGTAAATGTCCTCGTAGGCATCACGCTGTGCTGTGCGTGCTTCGACAAGGTTGCGCAGGAATAGCGAGAAAGCAGAAAGGCTGGAGCGCATATTGTCTGCGCTGGTTTTCGGGCTTCTCTCGTGAAACAAAAAAAACAGCATCAGTTGCAGTGCCGGCTCCGACAGCCGGTCGGCCAGAGGTGCTGGCACCTTGTCCAGCAGCAGCTGACGCCAGTTGAGACGCCTGGCACAGCTACACAATGCGGTTTCAGCCGGTGAAGTGGGCTGGTACCCAGGGTCGCCTACCAGCCTCAGATGATTCATGTGGAGCAGATCGTGTTCCGCAAAGTTCAGAGGGGATTTAAGCCGGCTGTCAGCCCCCATCACGTAATCTGTTATCAGGCCAACAGGGTGCAGGGGAAGGTGACCGAAGCGGCAAAAATCGGCAAGGGTCAACGGATGAAAAGAAGGGTAAAGCAACAGGTTCTGGTTGTGCAGCGCGCCATAAAGCACGTCGCTGCATATAGAGTGGCGCCCGAGAACAGGAAGGGCGTGTTGGTCCTCAGAGTCGAGTTGCGCTGTCAGGGGTAGAGCCTCCAGCAGCCGTCGCCTGGCGTTGTTATCAAGACGTGAGATCTCATCATGGCTAGATATGTATTTTGACAGCGCGGGCTTGTCGTGCAGCAGGGGATTGAGCACCTGCCGCTGCGTGATGATTTCACACAGGGTCATCAGCGACAGCGCCAAACGCAGGCAGCGCTTGTACAGGGCCTGCTCTGCTTTCACCAGGTCTGCTGTCTGCTGCCCGATACGCTCCAGGGCTGCGGCTTCGTCCTGGGTCAAAGGCTGCTCGAACTGCTTGCCTGCCTCTATGTGTTTGATGAAGGTCTGCATGTTCTCCAGAGTCACCATCAGGGGGGCGAACACGAACTCCTTGCCTTTTTCTTCCACCCGCCGTCGTTCGGCCAGCTGTTCCTTAATGAACGTCAACGAGTTGTCTGCCTGGAAGTCTTTCATCAGGTGAAGGTCTTCTTTCAGCCGGGGCGTGAAAGGAGGGCGCGGCACTTGTTTTTCCAGCGGAATAAAGTTGGGTATGGGAAAGTTGATGGGCAGATCCGGATCGCTGAGATCTGGACAGTCCGGCCGGGTCTGTACGACCCGGTTTGGGCATGGCTCCTGCAGTACCAGTTTTTTACTCGGAGGTGGGGAGGCGAACGGGCTATCCGCTTTCCTGTCAGGGCAGCAGGCTTGCTGTGGCTGCGCCAGCGACTTTACCTGACGCCCGTCGTGACGCCCTTCGTCCTGGCCCTGTGCGGCGTTCAGGGTGCGCTTCCGGGTGTTGGCATACAACTGCGTGCCGGTTTTTACTGGGTTGTCGTACATGACTCCTTCTTTCCTTTTTATTTATTTAAAAACAAAGGGTTGGAGTCATGAATCGACGACAAGTTCCCGCTTGCAGCCTGGCGGAAAATGGCACAGGCACATTTGTCTACTCCCAGCCTTGGTGCGGATGCGCTGGCCGACTGCCCCATCCTGTGATGGGGTAAAGATGACAGCCTCTTTCAATCGGCTCTCAGTGCTGAGAGTCTGTCATGAAAAAAGGGGATAAAGAGTGCGCCACCGCCGGGCTCTCGTTTCCTGGCAAATAGCAACCGGGGCGTCAGGTTCGACGCCCATGGCTGTGCGGCATTCTCTTGCGTGGGAGACGTCAAACGGGGGTGTCAGGTTCCAGTCCCGTCCCCGCTGGCAGTCGGGCACGGGTCTGTTTTTCCATGGCGTGTCTGGCCTCAGGAGAGTGCAGAGACTGCAAGTACACCAGATCGCTATGCTCCAGGTTGCGCAGACCCGTTCTTGGGCAAGCGCTGACGAAAAGATTAATGTAGTCCCGCCCGGGGCCATGCAGGCCGCCGAGCGTCCAGATATTATTCTCGTCCTGGAGGCGAAGCGTACATCGCTGTGCAAACAGCTGTCGCAGACTGGCTCTGTGCCTGGAAAAAAACATCAGGTGCTGCTCCAGGCGTGGCACGTCCTTGTCAACAAAGTCCTTTGCACAGTCGAGCAGCAGCTTTGGGGACAGTTGGCAGTCTGCTGCCAGCCAGCGCGACCACAGCCGTAGGGTCCAGAGCACAGTCATGGTTGCCTGATCCGTTGTGATTTTTGTGTAAATGTCTTCGTAGGCATCACGCCTTGCTGTGCGTGCTTCGGCCAGGTTGCGCAGGAGTGGTGAGAAAGCAGAAAGGCAGGAACGCATATTTTCTGCGCTGACTTGCGGGCTTCTTTCATGAAATAACAGAAAAAGCACCAGTTGCAGTGCCGGCTTCGACAGCCGGTCGGCTACAGGTTCTGGCACCTTGTCCAGCAGCAGCTGACGCCAGTTCAGACGTCTGGCACAGCTACACAATGCGGCTTCAGCCGGTGAAGTGGGTTGGTGGCCTGGGTCGCCCACCAGCTTCAGCTGCTGCATGTGGAGCAGATCGTGTTCCGCGAAGTTCAGCGGGGACTGGAGCTGGCTGTCAGCTCCCATCACGTAGTCTGTTATCAGGCCAACAGGGTGCAGGGGAAGGTGGCCGAACCGGCAAAAATCGGCAACAGTCAACGGATGAAAAGAAGGGTAAAGCAACAGGTTCTGGTTGTGCAGTGCACCACAAAGCACTTGGCTGCTCACAGTGTAGCGATCAAGAACAGGAAGGGCGTGTTTGCCATCGGAGCCGAGTTGTTCTGTCAGGGGCAGAGCCGCCAGCACCCGTCGCCTCGCGTTGTTATCAAGCTTCGAGACACTATTGCCGCCTGTTATGTATTCCGACAGCGCGGGCTTGTCGTGCAGCAGGGGTTCCAGAACCTGCCGCCGCGTGATGATTTCACAGAGTATCATCAGCGACAGCGCCAAACGCAGGGTGCGCTTGTAAAGGGCCTGGTCTGCGTCCACCAGGTCCGCGGTCTGCTGCCCGATACGCTCCAGGGCTGCGGCTTCTTCCTGGGTCAAGGGTGCCTCGAACTGCTGATCTGCCTTTATGTGGTTGATAAAGGTTTGCATGTTCTTCAGGGTTACCATCAGGGGGGCGAACACGAATTCCTCACCGTCCTTTTCCACCCGCCGTCGTTCTGCCAGCTGTTCTTCAATAAACGTCAGCGAGTTTTCTTCCCCGGCGGTTGTCGTCAGGAAGGTGTCGTCGTCCAGCGTCGGCGTAGCATGAGGGCGTGGTACCTGCTCGTGCGGTGCAACGAAGTCTGGCGCGCGATAGTTGATGGGCATGTTGGGGTCGCTGAGATCGGGATAATCCGGTCTCGCCAGTACGGTGCTGTCCAGGTCAGGCTCCTGCCGTGCCAGCTTGTCACCCGGAGGTGGGGAGGCGAACGGGCTATCTGCTTTTTTGTTATCGCAGTGGGGAAGTTGTGGCTGCGCCAGCGACTTTACCTGACGCCCGTCGTGACGCCCTTCATCCTGGCCCTGTGCGACCTGCAGGCTGCGCTCCCGGGTGTTGGCACACAATTGCATGGCAGCTTTCACGGGGTTGTTGTTCATGATTCCTTCCTCTCTCTTTATTCAAAGACAAAGGGTTGGAGTCATGAGCCGACGACAAGTTCCCATTTGCAGCCTGGCGGAAAATGACACAGACACATATCTCTGCTGCCAGCCCTGGTGCGGATGCGCTGGCCGACTGCCCCATCCTGTGATGAGGGACAGATGACAGTCTCTTTCAATCAACTCCCAGTCCTGAGAGTCCGTCATGAAAAAAGGGGATAAAGAGTGCACCACCGCCGGGCTCTCGTTTGCTGGTAAATATCAACCGGGGCGTCAGCTTCGAAGTCCGCCCCTCTGGCTGCGCGGCACTTTCTTGCGTGGGAGACGTCAAACAGGGGGGGCAGGTTCGAAGCCTGTCCTTTCTGGCAGTGGGACGCTTGCTTGGCAGGAGAGGTCAAACGGGGGTGCCAGGTTCCGGGCCCGTCCCCGCTGGCAGCCGGGCACGGGTCTGCTGTTCCATGGCGAGTCTGGCATCAGG